>NZ_JBHXMY010000253.1:2461-8224 GCF_042720195.1 Nocardia sp. NPDC058497
GGTGTTGTGTATAAGAGACAGTTCGAACACTGACTGGGTGCGGGGCGGCGGTTGCCGTCGGTCTCGCGATCGCCGCGCCCGCCGCCAACGCCGACGAGGACCCGACCACGGTGCCGCCGCGGACCGCCATCTCGCTGCGCACACCAGGCGGATTCGGTTGGGGCACACCCAATGAGCACGAATCGCGCTCGGCGCTGTCGATGTCCAAGCTCTACATCGTCGACTACGCGCTGCGCCACGGTGACGGCTCACCGGAGGACCGCGCGCTGTCGGAACGGATGATCCGCGACTCCGACGACGGCGCCGCCACCCAGCTGGCCGCCAAGTATCCGCAGGCCATCGAAGCGACCGCGAGCGAATACGGACTGCGCCAGACCCACGGCACCGCCGACTGGGGCCGGTCGAGCACCAGCACCGCCGATATCACCGACTTCCTGGTCGCCAAGCAGCGCACCGACTCCGGCTCGCCGATCTTCGAGTGGATGGCGGGCGCGAGCAATACCGCCGCCGACGGCACACCCCAGAACTGGGGCACCGCCCAGCTGCCCGGCGTGCAGGGCAGCAAGTGGGGCTGGTCGGATGTGGGCGCGCCCGAGGTCGCCTCCGCGTCCTTCGGACCCGGCTTCTCGGTGGCCGCGCACACCTACGGCAGCCCGGCCGACCAGTCCGCGGATGTGCTCGACGCACTGCCCGCGCTGATCGTGCGCCTGGTGGTCGGCCCGCACTAGCCCATGTGCGGGTAGCGGTGGCCGGTCGGCGGGACGAAGGTTTCCTTGATCACGCGTGGGGCGACCCAGCGCAGCAGGTTCAGCGGGGATCCCGCCTTGTCGTCGGTGCCGGAGGACCTGGCGCCGCCGAAGGGCTGCTGACCGACCACCGCGCCCGTGGGCTTGTCGTTGATGTAGAAGTTGCCCGCCGCGAAACGCAGTGCGGCGCTGGCCTTCTCGATCACCGCACGGTCCTGGGCGAAGACGGCGCCGGTGAGCGCGTACGGTGACGTCGAATCCACCTCGGCGAGAAGGACATCGAAGGCGTCGGGCGCGTCGTCGTCGTAGACGTACACCGGCAGGACGGGCGCGAAGTACTCGGTGCTGAAGGACTCGTCGCGCGGGTCGTCGGCGATCAGGACCGTCGGGCGGACGAACCAGCCGACGCTGTCGTCGTAGGTGCCACCCGCGGCGATGGTGATGCCCGCGTCCCTGGCCCGCTCGATGGCGGTGACCCCCTTGTCGTAGGCGCGCTGATCGATCACCGCCCCACCGAAATTCGCGAGATCGGCGACATCGCCGTAGCTGATCTCCTCGACCGTGGCCAGGAACTGCTCGCCCATCTTCCGCCACAGCGACCGCGGCACATAGGCGCGGGAGGCGGCCGAGCACTTCTGGCCCTGATACTCGAAGGCGCCGCGAATCATGGCGGTGGACAAGGCATCCGGGTCCGCCGAGGGATGGGCGAGGATGAAATCCTTACCGCCGGTCTCGCCGACCAGCCGCGGATAGGCGTTGTAGCCACCGATATTCGCGCCGACCTGGTGCCACAGGTGCTGGAAGGTCTTGGTCGACCCGGTGAAGTGGATACCGGCCAGGCGTGAATCGGCCAGCGCGACCTCCGAGAGATTCCGGCCGTGTCCGGTGACCAGGTTGATCACGCCGGGCGGCAGTCCCGCGGCCAGCAGGATCCGCATGGTGACCCACGCCGCGAGTGTCTGCGCGGACGACGGTTTCCAGATCACCGTATTGCCCATCAGCGCGGGCGCGGTGGGCAGATTGCCCGCGATGGCGCTGAAGTTGAACGGGGTGATCGCGTAGACGAACCCCTCCAGCGGCCGGTGGTCCATCCGGTTCCAGACACCGGGACTCGACTGCGGCTGCCACTCGAGCAGCTGCCGGCCGTAGGCGACATTGAACCGCCAGAAATCGACCAGCTCGCACGGCGCGTCGATCTCGGCCTGCACCGCCGACTTCGACTGCCCGAGCATGGTCGCCGCGGCGACGGTCTCCCGCCACGGCCCCGCCATCAGATCAGCGGCCCGCAGGAAAACCGCGGCCCGCGCGTCGAACGACATCTCCCGCCACTGCGGCCCCGCGGCAATGGCCGCCTCGATCGCGTCACTGGCCTCCTCATGCGTGGCATCGGTATAGCTGCCCAGCACCAGCGCCCGCCGATGCGGCGCCACAATCCCGTGCCGCTCCCCCTCCCCGCTGCGCTGCACCCCGCCGATCACCATCGGCACATCCACACACTCCCCCGCGAGCTCCCCCAACCGCGCCCGCAGCCGCTCCCGCCCCGCCGTCCCCGGCGCATACGACTGCGCGGGCTCGTTCGCGGGCACCGGAACCACCGTGACAGCGTCCATACCCCGAGGCTATCGCCGTTACGCCATGATCGCCCGGATCAAACTGTTGCTTGGCGCGTGGACCGTCAGAAGGGCGCCTGCTGCCACCAGTCGTCGCGGGTCTCCTCGAAGGTGTGGCCGGGCCAGGAGACCTCGACCACCGAGTTGGCACTGAACACATTGCCGCGTTCCCTCGCGGCCAGGGTGAACGGCGCGGCGGGGTCGCGCGGGCGGTAGGCCGCCAGGCTGGTGTGATGCAGCTGGCGGATGATGTCCTCGGTGGTGTGGCGGGCGAGGTAGGCCTCGGCGTCGGCGGCGGTCGGGTACTCGGTGTACCAGGCCAGCACGCCGTTGGCGTCGGTGCAGGTGATCTGGCGCAGCGGTGCCGGGTCGCCGGGCAGGACCACCAGTGAAGGCGTCGCCGAACAGGTCGCGTCGCGCCAGCCGCGGCCGTTGGGGCGCATCGCGATCAGGTCGGTGAAGCCCGACGCGACCGACTCGTGCGCACCCCAGGTCGGGGCGGGTGGCACGCGGGTGGGCCGCACGAACTTCCAGTAGATCGCTCCGACACCGACGATGCCGACGCCGGCGACCATGGCGAGTACGAGCAGGGTCACCGCGAGTGCTCGCCATCGCGACGACACGGCCTTGCGCGGCGGAGGGGTCGCGGCCCGATGCGGGCTCACCGAGCTGCCGGCGGGACCGCCCCAGCCGGGTCCGCCGGCGATCGGCAGTTTCGGTGCCGAATTCGGGGGCGCGACAAGCGTTGCCATCGTCGGCCTCGAATCCGACTGTGCCACTGGCCACTGCGGCACAGATCCGTGCGGCGCGTGTGCATGCGGTGCCTGTGCCTGCGGCACCGATGCATTCGACGCCTGCGCGTTCGGCCGCGATGCGTTAGGCACCTGCGCGTTCACTCCCGGCCCGTTCACTCCCTGCGCGTTCGGTCCTTGCGCGTTCGGTCCCTGCGCACCCGGTGCCGATCGGTCCGGCGTCTGTGCGTCCGGTGCGGGTGTATGCGGCGCCTGCGCATTCAGTACGGCGTGCAGCGCGGGTTGATGCGCGGCAGACCCCACCGCACCGATGGCCGCCTCGGCGAACTCCGCACAGCTGTCGAATCTATCGGCCGGATCTTTCGCCAAGGCGCGGGCGATCACCGCGTCGATGCCCGCAGGCAGGGCGGGAACTGTCGCGGATGCGCGCGGCACCGGCTTGCTCAGGTGGGCAGCGACAACGGCGCCGGGATTGTCCGCGGGGAACGGGCTTTCACCTGTGAGCAGGGTGAACAGGGTGCAGCCGAGGGAGTACTGGTCGGAGCGGTGGTCGACCGGGGCGCCGGAGAGTTGTTCCGGGGAGGCGTAGGCGAGGGTAGCGAGGAAGGCGCCGGTGCGGGTCAGCTGGCGGGCGTCGCCGCGGAGGCGGGCGATGCCGAAGTCGGTGAGCAGGACGCGGTCGCCGCTGCGGGCGCGGGCCAGCAAGATGTTGGCGGGCTTCACATCTCGGTGCAGGACGCCGCGCTCGTGGGCGTAGTCGAGTGCTTCGGCGGTCTGGGCGACGATGTCGACCGCGCGGGCGGGATCCAGTGGCGTGCCGCGGAACACCGACGCGTCGGTGCCGTCGACGTACTGCATGGAGATCCACATCAGCCCGTCCTCGACGCCGCGATCGAGGACCGACACGATGCCGGGATGGTCGAGATGCGCCGACACATCGGCCTCACGTTCGAACCGCCCGCGCACCTCCGGGTCCGAATACAGTTCGCGATTCAGCAGTTTCAGCGCCACCTGCCGCGGCAGCCGTGGATGCGCCGCCAGATAGACGGTGCCCATCCCACCCCGGCCAAGCAGCCGTTCGATCCGATACCCGGCGAACACCGTGCCCGCGCCGAATTCCACCCCGTGCATCCGTGACGAGCCTTCCGATCTCAACCGCTCCGACTGCCGGACCATAGCCGATCCGGCAGCCGGAACGCGAGATCAGCCCAGATCGTCGGCGATGATGCGTTCGATATTGCGTTCGGCCAGCGCGGTGATGGTGACGAACGGGTTCACGCTGGTGTTGCCGGGGATCAGCGCGCCGTCGATGACGTAGAGACCCTGGTAGCCGTGCAGGCGACCGTAGTTGTCGGTGGCCTCGTTGAGCACGCAGCCGCCGAGCGGATGGTAGGTGAAGTCGTCACCCCAGGTCTTGGTGACGCCGAACAGATCGGTCCGGTAGATCGTGCCTTCCTTCTTGTTGATCTTGTCGAAGATCCGCTTGGCCGCATCGATCGAGGACTGGGCCCAGGCGGTCTGCCAGTTCAGATCGACCTTTCCGGTGCCGGAGTTGAAGGTGAACTTCCCCCGGTTCGGGTTCTTCGTGATGGCCAGGTACAGGCTCACGTAGGTCTCGATGCCGGAGGGGAACGGCGCGACCTCGGCGAACGCCGGACCGCCCGCGTCGGCCCAGTTGTCGATGCCGAGGCACGGCATGGCCGACTGCAACTCGCCGGTGGCGTCCCACATGTGGTTGGCGCGACCGACCATGACATTGCCGTTGTTGCCCCAATTCTGGCCGACCGCGTCGGACAGATTGCGCAGCTGGCCTTTGGCTTTCATGGCGACGAGCAGCTTGCTGGTGCCGACGCTGCCCGCGGCGAAGAAGACCCTGTCCGCGACAACCTTCTTGGTGGCGGTGGTGCGGCCCTGTGTGTCGATCTGGGCCATCTCCACCTCGTAGCCGCTCCCGCTGGGCGTGACCGAAGTGACCATGTGCTGGGCCGCGATCGTCACCTTCCCGGTGCCGGTGGCCGCCGCCAGGTAGGTCTTGTCCAGCGAGCGCTTGCCCGCGTTGTTGCCGTAGATCACCTCGCCGGCCAGCGCGGACCGGCGCACCGTGTTCGCCTGCTCCTTCTTCATGTACTCGAAGTCGTAGACATTGGGCACGAAAGTCCAGCCGAAACCGGATCTTTCGGCATGCTTGCGACCCACCCGGGCGAACTGGTAGCACTCCGCCGACTCGAACCAGTTCTGGTCGATGTTGTTGACACCGAGCGCGCTGTTGGCCCTCGGGTAGTAGGTGGCATACATCTCCTCGGCGTTGACCGAGGGCAGGATCGCCGCGAAGTTCTCCCGCTTCGGGGTGACCGCCATACCGCCGTTGACCAGCGAACCGCCGCCGACGCCGCGTCCCTGGTAGACCCGGATGCCACCGAAGCCCTCGGAGTCGAGGACCCCGGTGTACCGGTCGATGTCCTTGTTGTAGGAACCGCCCATGAAGTAGCCGATCGGCTGATCGGTGGTCTCACGCAGCCAGTAGGACCGGCCGTCGGGTTTCAGGACCGGACAGAAGATGTCGCCGTCGGGCCCCGGCGTCGTCCAGGACATGCCCATCTCGGCGACCAGGACGTCGATGCCCGCCTGTGCCAGGCGCAGCGCGGAGACCGAGCC
>NZ_JBHXMY010000254.1:0-8155 GCF_042720195.1 Nocardia sp. NPDC058497
CGGGCGCGCGGGCGGTGTTTCCCGGGTGTGCGCCGGGTTGGGTGCGTGGCCCCCCCCCCCCCGCCACCGGGTGGGGTTGGCGGCCCACACAAATCGACTCGGCCGCGGACTCGACCGCGGCCGTGAGCAACTGACCGAACAGCGGTGTGCCGGTAGTACGTCGACGACCGGCACGGCCCGTGCGGCGGGGGGTTTCCACAGACCAATACACCTCTCGCGTCCGGCAGCCGAGTCGGACACAGCATAGTCACACCTAACGACTGCCGCCGACCCTCGCCGAGGTGTGCGCCACGACACACCGAACTCTCAGCAACAGAATCGTAAACTGCCGTGAGCCTGTTACGTGGAGCTATCGATTTAACGGCCGGAAACGGCGGTGACCTGCGCTGTTACCGGACCGACTGTGGCCACGGCCACCTGGTCGAGCATCTGTTGATGACTGGCGTCGACCGGATGATCGGCGATGACCCCGCTGATATACGGCCGCCACCGGGAGGCGCCGCCCTGGGCGTTCCCGGTCGTCCGCAGCGCGGTGAAGTAGGTGAGATCACCCACGAATCGGGCCGGCGTCAGCTGGGTAACCAATCCGATCGTGTGCAACGCGCCGCGGTACATGCCGACGAACCGCGGCAGCGAGATCGGCGTCGACCCGGCCAGCGCCGCGTGCAGTGCGGCGAGGGCGTCGTCGCCCAGTGCGGACAGCCGGTCGGCGGCGGGGAGCTGCTGATCGGGGATACCGAGTTCGCGGAAGGCGTCGCGCAACTCGGCGCCGAAATGCGCCAGGTCGGCGCCGGGCAGGCTGTCGAGCATGGTCAGCGAGGCCACGGTCTCCCCCGCCGCCTGGAGCCTGGTCGCCACGGCCTGCGCGAGGACTCCGCCCAGCGACCACCCGAGCAGGTGATACGGCCCCTGCGGCTGAGCGGCCCTGATCTCGGCGAGGTAGCGGTCGATCAGGTCGTCCACGGTGGCGGGCCGGAATTCGGGGTCGGTCAAGGCGGGCGACTGGATGCCGATGATCGGGCGGTCCCCGGGCAGGTGCGGGGCCAGGCCCGCGTAGGCCCAGGCCAGACCGGCGACAGGGTGGATGCAGAACAGTGGTTCCCCGCTGCCGCCGCGGCGGAGGGGCAGGGTCACCGCGAGTGCCGCGTCCAGGTCGCCGCCGAGGCCTGCCGGACCGGCCGTGAGCCGGTCGGCCAGCCCCGCCACGGTCGGGTCGGCGAAGAAGGCGGCCACGGTGAGCTCGGTGCCGGTGCGCTCGCGCAGCCGGTGCACCACCCGGGTGGCCAGCAGCGAGTTGCCGCCGAGGGAGAAGAAGTCGTCGTCGAGGCCGGGGCGTTCGACACCCAGCACCTCGGTGAACACCTCCGCCACGGCGATCGCGTTCTCGCCCACCGGTTCCCGGTAGTGGCGCGGTTCGAGCACCGGCTCGGGGAGCGCGGCGCGGTCGAGTTTGCCGTTCGCGTTCAGCGGCAGCCGGTCGAGGACGACGAACGCCGCGGGCACCATGTACGACGGAAGCACCTGCGCCACGGCGGCTTTGGCTGCCACGGCGGTCAGTTCGGTATCCGGCGCGGGCACCACGTAGGCGACCAGCCGGTCACCGAGCTGCGGATCGGACTGGGCGAGCACCGCGGCCTGGGCGACCTGCGGTGCTGCCAGCAGCGCGGCCTCGATCTCGCCGAGCTCGATGCGGAAGCCGCGGATCTTCACCTGGAAGTCGGTGCGGCCGCGGTATTCCAGTTCGCCGTCGGCGGTCCACGCCACGAGGTCGCCGGTGCGGTACATGCGGGCGCCCGCGGCACCATGGCGCGGCGGAGTCGGTCCGTCGGTCCCGCCTGCGGCTCCCGCGACCGAGTCGACGCCGAAGCTCTCGGCAGAGGTGTCGGCTCCACCGACCGACCTGGCGCCGCGACCGACGGCAGAGGAGTCGGCTCCGGCGAACGAGCCGGCGACGAACCGGTCGGCAGACTCGTCGGCTCCGGCGAACGGGTCGGCGACGAACCGGTCGGCGGTGAGGTCGGGGCGGCCGAAGTAGCCGCGGGCCAGCTGCGCACCTGCGAGATACAGCTCGCCCGACACGCCCACCGGGACGGGGCGCAGGCGCGCGTCGAGGACGTAGACGCGACTGTTCCACTCCGGCGCGCCGATCGGCACCGTCGTGCGGTCGGCCGTGGTCACGCGATGGTCGGTGATCGAGACGGCGGCTTCGGTGGGGCCGTAGAGGTTGTGCAGTGCAGCGGAATTCGCGGCGAGGAAGCGTTGTGCGGTCGCGGCGGGTAGCGCCTCGCCGATCGCAAGCACCCGGCGCAGCGCCGACGGCAGTGTGCCGCCGGATTCGGTGAGCAGGGCGTCGAGCATCGAGGGGACGACGTGCAGGGTGGTCACCGAGCGGTCGGCGATTACGCCGAGCAGGTACGCCGGGTCGCGGTGCCCGTCGGGTGCGGCAATCACCAGTGTTCCGCCGCACACCGCGGCCGACCAGAACTCCCAGACCGACAGATCGAAGGTGGCGGCCGTCTTGAGCAGCACCGAATCGTGCACGACGAGCCCGAAAGCAGCTGTCTTCCACAGCAACTGGTTGACGATTGCGCCGTGCGTGACGGCAACACCCTTCGGCTTGCCCGTCGATCCGGACGTGAAGATCACATACGCCGTGTTCTCCGGTCGCAGCACGCCACGCCGCTCGTTCGCCGCGATCGGTGCGCTCGACAATGCTGACAGATCGAGAGTGTCGAGGACGATCACCGGCGCCGAACCAGGTGCGGATTCCGCACGCGCGATGGCTGGTTCACCGACCGGGACCGCGCCGACGCTGGCCTCCGGCGCCGAAATGGATGCGAATCCCGCATGCGCGGTCACTAGTTCGCCGACCGGGGCGGTATCGACACCGGCCACTGGCGCCGCGCCGGATGTGAATCCCGCACGCGCGGTGCCTGGTTCGCCGACGTGGATGGCGTCTACACCCGCCATCGAGGATGCGGACTGGGTGAATCCCGATCCCGCCGTGGTCAATACACAGACAGTGGCAGCGGTGTCGAGCACATGCCCGATCCGGTCGGCGGGTTGCGAGGGGTCGACCGGTACGTAGGCGGCGCCGGTCTGCGCTACGGCATACATGGCGACGACGAGATCGGTGGAGCGCCGGATCGCCAGTGCGACACGGTCTTCCACGCCGACACCCTGGGCGATCAGGTGCCGTGCGAGACGGTGCACCCGCGTTGCGAAGTCGCGGTAGGTCAGCTGGGTGCCGTCGTGATCGACCAGTGCGATGCCGTCGGGGTGCCCGGCGGCGGTGTCGGCGAACAGTGAGGCGAGGGTGGCGGGCGGGCACGGATGACCGGTGGCGTTCCAGCCGTGCAGGATTCGGTCGCGCTCGGCGTCAGAGAGCAGTTCCAGCTCGTCGACGGGTCGCTGTGGGGTGGCGGCGATTGCGGCCAGCACCCGAGCGAAACGGTCAGCGTAATCGCGGGCGGTCGACTCGTCGAAAAGGTCGGTGGCGTAGGTGAATACACCGCTGATGCCCTGGGCGACACCGTCGGCGTCGTAGGTGTCGGCGACGACCGCGTGCAGGTCGAACTGCGAGACCGCCAGATCCACGTCGACGCCCTCGACCGCGAGTTCACCGAGTTCGAGACCGGTGCGGGTGAGGTTCTGGAAGGACAGGCCGACCTGGAAGAGCGGATGGCGCGCGGTCGAGCGGGCCGGGTTGATCGCCTCGACGAGGCGCTCGAACGGCAGGTCGGCGTTGGCGAATACCTGCAGGTCGGTGTCGCGCTGGCGGGCGAGCAGGTCGGTGAACGGTTCGCCCGGCCGCAGGGTGGTGCGGAAGACCAGGGTGTTGACGAACATGCCGATCAGGTCGTCGAGGGCGGCCTCGCCGCGGCCCGCGATGGGGGTGCCGATCGCGAGGTCGTCGGTGCCCGCCAGCCGGGCCAGCGTCACCGCCAGCGCGGTGTGCACGACCATGAACAGGGTGGCGCCCTGGGCGCGGGCCAGGGCCAGCAGCGCGCGGTGGGTGTCGGCGTCGATCTCGATCGGCACCCGGCCGCCCGCGAAGGACTGCACGACGGGGCGCGGGCGGTCGGCGGGCAGGTCGAGCTGATCGGGCAGGCCCGCCAGCGCGTCCCGCCAGTAGGCCAGCTGGGACGACGCCAGCGAGGCCGGGTCGGCCTCGCTGCCGAGCAGCGCACGCTGCCACAGCGCGTAGTCGGCGTACTGCACGGCCGGCGGCGCCCAGTCCGGCGCGGAGCCCGCCGAGCGCGCCGCGTAGGCGAGCATGAGATCCCTGGTCAGCGGCGTCAGCGAGGAACCGTCACCGGCGATGTGGTGCACGACGACGGCGAGCACCGACTCGTCGGGGCCGAGTTCGAACAGCGCCACCCGCAACGGCACCTGGCTGCGCACATCGAAGCCGGACGAACCGAGCGCGTGCATGGCCGCGCCGAGCTCGTCGGCGGCGATCCGGCGCACCTCGAGCTGTGGCGTGGCCGCCGATTCGGGCAGGACCTGCTGGATCGGGCCGTCGTCGGTCTCGGGGTAGACGGTGCGCAGCGTCTCGTGCCGGGCGACGAGGTCACCCACGGCCGCCCGCAGCGCCTCCACCTCGATCGCGCCGCTCAGCCGCACCGCCATCGGGATGTTGTAGGCGACCGACTCCGGATCGAACTGGTTGAGGAACCACATCCGCTGCTGAGCCAGCGACAGCGGAATCCGCGTCGGCCGCTCCCCGGCGACCAGCGCGGGACGCGCACCGGCGCCCGCGGATTCGGCGAGTCGCCGCGCCAGCGCCTCCACCGTCGGCGCCTCGAACAGCAGGCGCACCGGGAAGTCGGTGTCGAGCGCGGCGCCGAGGCGGGCGGCGATCTGGGTGGCAAGCAGCGAGTTGCCGCCGAGGGCGAAGAAGTCGTCGTCGAGACCGAGCTGGGTGTCGGCGCCGAGGTCGAGGACCTGGGCGAACGTGCCCGCGACGATCTGCTCCACCGGTGTCGCGGGCGCGCGGAATTCGGCGTGCTCGAGCACCGGCGCCGGCAGCGCCCGCCGGTCCAGCTTGCCGACCGGGGTCAGCGGGATGGTGTCGAGCTCCATCAGCACGGTCGGCACCATGTGCGCGGGCAGGCTGCGCTCGGCGAACGCGGTGAGGGCAGCGGTGTCGACCGACGCTCCGGGCGCTGCGTGCACGTAGGACACCAGAATCGTCGCGCCGTTGTCGAGTTCGTGCCCGACAGTGGCGGCGAAGTCCAGGCTCTCGTGCGCCGAGAGCACCGCGTCGATCTCACCGAGTTCGATCCGGAAACCACGGATCTTCACCTGGAAGTCGTTGCGGCCCACGTATTCCAGTGCGCCGTCTCCGGTCCAGCGGACCAGGTCACCGGTGCGGTAGAGCCGGGAACCGGCCGGGTCGAACGGATTCGGGACGAACCGGGACGCCGTGAGCCCGGGCCGGGCGTGGTATCCGCGAGTCAGCTGGGCGCCGGTGATGTAGAGCTCGCCGGTGACACCGGGCGGGACGGGGCCGAGCCGGTCGTCGAGGACGTATTCGGCGACGCCGCGCAGTGGGCCGCCGATGGTCAGCGGGTCACCGGGCTTCAACGGAACACTGATATTGGTGACGATGGTGGTCTCGGTGGGCCCGTAGACATTGTGGAACTCGCGCAGGGTTCCATCGGCCAGCGGAATCGCCCAGCGCCGCAACAGGTCCGGCGGGCACGCCTCACCACCGACGGCCACCACCCGGAAGTCGTCGAGGCCCGCCGGGTCGATCGAGGCCAGCGCGGCGGGGGTGATGAACGCGTGGCTCACCCGTTCCCGGCGCAGCAGCGCGGCCAGATCGTCGCCGCCGTAGACACTCGGGTCGGCGATCACCATCGTCGCGCCCGCGCCGACCGCGAGCAGCAGCTCCAGCAGCGACGCGTCGAACGACGGCGAGGCGAAATGCAGTGTGCGCGAAGTCGATTCGACACCGTAATGCAGGCGCTGTTCCTCGCAGAACCCGGCCAGCCCGGCCTGGGTCACCGCGACGCCCTTGGGCAGACCGGTGGAGCCGGAGGTGTAGATGACGTAGGCCAGGTCCTCGGCACGGATCTGGCGCAGCCGGTCGGCATTGGTGACGGGATCGCCTGCGACCTCGTCGAGCCGGGGCACGATCGCGTCGTCGTCGAGGGCGAGCCAATCCACCTGCGCGGGCAGCCTGTCGGCGACGGCGGCGACGGTCAGCCCGAACACCGCACCGGAGTCGGTGACCATGTGCGCCACCCGATCCGGCGGATAGTTCGGGTCAACCGGCACGAAGCCGGCGCCGGTCTTGGCGACCGCCCACACCGCGAGCACCGACTCGATCGACCGCGGGATACCGATGGCGACCAGGTCGCCCGCCCCGATACCGCGGTCGATCAGCAGCCGCGCGATCCGGCTGGAACGCTCGTCGAGCTCGGCGTAGCTCAGACCGCCGAGGGTCTGCCCGGCGTCGGCGAGCACCACGGCGACACCGTCGGGATTGGTCTCCACCGCGGTGGCCAGCAGCTGCGGCAGCGCGGTCACCCTGGCACGCCGGGTCCGCACCGGCCGTTCCCGTACAGGTCTAGTCATCGCGATTCCACCTCACCAAACTCGTTGCCCCGCTGCGCCGATACCGGATCAGGCTACGGGGGTACGCAGGTCCCCCAGCACCAGCACGACCTCGGCCGGGCCGGGATTGCCCGGCGCGGCGTCGTCGGCGATCAGCGCCCGTAGATCGTCGAGACCGGCGGTGTCGACCGCCTCGATCCCGGTGCGATCGCCGAACAGGTGACTCACCCATTCCTCGGCGAGCACCATCGACAAGCCGTCCTCGGCATCGGGCACCAGCACCATCGACGCGCCCGCCACACCGGCGGCCACCGGCTCGACCAGCGCGGCGAAGCTGTCCGCCGCGCCGTTGCCGAAGGTCCGCGATTCGAAGGTCAGCTCGGTGCCGGTGCGCACCTGCGCACCCGCGGTGGCGAGTTCGTCGTAGCTGCGGACGCCGTCGGCGCCGACGAACGCCGGGTCGCCGCCGCGCAGGGCCCTGGTGCGGTCGGCGTAGGTCACCGGGCGGGCCGACTGCGTCGACAGTTCCGTCCGGATCGCCGGATCGTCGAGGACCACCCACTCGAAATCGCCCTCGGGCGCCGTGCCCGCGGTGATGCCGATCTTGGCCGCCGGTTCGACGGGCAGCGCGCCCGACACCGGCAGCACCGCGGCGCCTGCCTTCAGCACCGCCCAGACAGCTACCGCCCAGTCGATGCCGCGCGGAAGATCAACGGCCACACCGGCTCCCGGGCCGAAGCCGCGACCGATCAGCAGCCGGGCCAGCCGCGAGGAGCGGTGGTCGAGCTGTTCGTAGGTCAACGAGTCCTCGCCCCAGACCAGCGCGGGGCCGTCCGGGTCGTCTTCCGCCGCCGCGGTGAAGGCCTGCGCCAGTGTGGTGCCGCCCGACGGGCTGCTCGGCGCGGGCGCCTGCGCGGCGCCGGCGAGCAGCCGGGCCCGTTCCTGCTCGTCCAGGATGTCGATGTCGCCGACGCGGATCTGCGGGTCGGCGGCGACCGCGGCCAGGATGCGGGCGAAGCGCTCGCCGATGGTGCGCACCGTCGACTCGTCGAACAGGTCGGTGGCGTAGTTGAACAGGGTGACCAGCTCGTCCGGCGCGCCCTCGGCGGTGAACCGGGGTTCGACATCGACCTGCAGGTCGAACTTGGCCGCCACCGTGGTCTCCAGCGCGGTCACGGTGAGGCCGGGCAGTTCGAGCGCGGCCGCCTCGTTGTTGCTGAAGGTCAGCGCCACCTGGAACAGCGGGTTGTGCGCGCTGCCCTTGCCGGGCGCGACTACCTCGACGACCCGCTCGAACGGCAGGTCGGCATGGGCGAAGGCGCCGAGATCGGTCTCGCGGGCCAGGTCGACGGCCTCGTCGAACGATCCGGCCGGGTCGAGGGCGGTGCGCAGGGTCAGCGTGTTGACGAACATGCCGACCAGCTCGTCGAGCGCCCGCTCGCCACGACCCGCGACGGCGGTGCCGATGGCGATGTCGGTGGTGCCCGACAGCCGGGCCAGCAGCACGGCCAGCGCCGCGTGCACGACCATGAACAGCGACGACTTATGTTCGCGCGCAATGTGGTTCAGCTGCGCGTGCACCTCGGCGGGC
>NZ_JBHXMY010000255.1:0-8155 GCF_042720195.1 Nocardia sp. NPDC058497
ATCCGGCTGAGTGAGCTCTGCGACTTCCTGTACCCAGGCGAGCAGTTCACTGTGCTCGGTCGGCGCCGTGCCGTCGGATCCACGAAGACCAGGAATGGTCGCTGAGGTCATGAAAACTCTCCTGAGATGGGCGGTTTTTCGATGCGAAGTCCATCGATCGCCACCGGGCGGGAAGGCGTCCGCAGCGAACCAACCACCGCACAACCCCAAATGGACGGCGTACAGCGCCGTCCACGGACGGAGGCCGCGCATCGACTGGCACGGAGCGGACGCCCAGGTTCCTGGTTAAAGGTTAACGCGATATGACGATCGAGACGGAATCGGGTTAGGAATCGGGTCCCCTGATAACTACCCACGGGTCGATCAGTCAATCGTGGCCGCGCAGCGGTCGAGCACCGCGACGTCGCGCTCGCACGCCGCCAACTGCGCCGGGCGCTCCGCGACGAGCCGCCGCGCGAGAACGTCCAGCTCGGCGACGCGGCGGTCGACAGCCACCGCCCGTGCCGTCGATTCGCGGATCACATGCTCGGCCAATTCCGCCTCCACATCGACCAGCACCGCGGCGACACGCTGCTCGAGCAGGGCTTTTATATTCACCAGTGCCTCGGCGACCCATTGCGCCAGGTGGTTGCGCTCGGCCAGCTGGGCCCGCGCACGCACGACCCAGTAGGCCGCGCCGGCGCCGAGCAGCAGCGTCACCGGGACGCTCGCGACGTCCAGGGTCGGCACCAGCGACAGCGGTGCGACGATCAGCCGACCGAGGCCGACACCGGCCGACGCGCCGAGCGCGATCATGAGGTGATCTTCGACACCGCGGTGCCTCGGGGCGGGATCCGGGCCGAGTCGCGGGGCCGGATCGCGCCTGCGTGCGGCGGGTGCGGCGGTGCCGACCCGGCGGGCGGTCTCGATCACCCGGTCGTCGATCACGGTGTCGACCGCGACCGATAAGTCGCCTGCCGCCTGCTGCAGGCGCTGCGGGTAGGCGCGCAGTTCGTCACGGTCGCAGCGGTCGAGTTCGGCACGGGAACGGGTGTGCAGGGCGCGTACCAGCGCGCCGACCTCGGTGGACAGGTCGACGCGGGCCAGCTGGACCTGGCTGCGCACCGCCGACAGGCCGGTCTGGCGGCCGCCGTCGCGCTCGGCCAGCAGGGCGACCCGTTCCTCCCTGATCCGGGCGGAGTCGGTGCCGGAGCGCAGCGCGGTGATCTGTTCGGTGACCCGCGCCTTGGTGTCGGTGAGCACCCTGGTCAGCACGGCCGAGCGGCGCTGGGCACCGTCGGCGGGCCCCTGCGTGGTCGCCGCGGCCAGCGCGGCGTGCAGGGCGGCCAGGCCGGAGCGGTCGAGCAGGGCGGAGTCGTCGGCGGCGCGGGCGGCGGCGGCCAGGCGCGCCGACACCGGGAGCACGTCGAGGTCGACGATGCCGCGTGCGGCGAGCAGGGCGCGGCTGCGTTCGCGGATCGCCTGCCAGTCCTGATAGGCGTGGAAGCCGTTCATGGCGAGCACGATCCGCTGGTCGGCGGCGCGCAGGCGCTCGATCAGGGCGAGCATGTCGGCGCCGAGCACGCTGCCTGCGTCGAAGAGGATCAGGGCGACGGGCCGGTCCTCGGCCGAGGTGGGCGTGGCCGGGTCGGCCAGGTCGATGCGCGGTTCGAAGCGGGCCAGCTCGGTGCGCAGCAGGGTGGTGTTGGCGTCGTCGACGGCGTAGAGGACGACGCGAGCGCCGGTGCCCGGCTGTTCCATCGCCCGCAGCAAGGCCACACCCTGCGGATTCCACCGCTCCACCACAGCCACGGCCTCCGCGGGAAGGGCACGTTCGTCCTCCGCGGGCGGGGCGCCGGGTCTGTCAGAGTCCGGCACTGCTCATCCGTTCCCAGGCGCGGATATAGCCGTTGTGCTCGCGCAGGGCGGCGCGGCGGGCGGTGGGCGGCATGTCGCTGGAGACCACCGCGCGCCAGCGGGTGGCGCGGGCGAGGGCTTCGTCGGCGTCGGCCGGTGCGGGTGATGGGTAGCCGGCGGCGAGGTGGGCGACCTGCGGACAGGCCAGGCCGGCGCACAGTCCGGCCCACAGCGCGTCGTCGCCGAGGAGGTAGTTCTCGATGAGTTCGCGGGCGTGGCCACCGTCACCGGGGACGGCGCGCGCGGCGAGCCTGGTCAGCTCGTCGAGCAGTTCGCCGCCGCGGACCGCTTCCACCTGCTCGTAGCGGCGGTGCACCAGCCGGTGCAGCGGGTCGATGCCGCCCGCGGAATGCAGGATCTGGATCAGCGCGGCGGCGCCGAGGTCGGGGTCGGCGCGCAGGGCGGTGAGGGCGCAGTCGACGCCGTACAGGTCCCAGCGGGCGATCAGCCGCCTGCGCGCGTCCTGGTCGGAGCCGGTGCCGACGAACAGGTCGGCGGACAGCACGGACGGCACATCGGGGCCGACCGCGAGTCTGCGCAGGTCGGTGAGGTCGGCCGCGTCGACCGCGCCCGCCCTGGTGTGGGCGGCCACCGAGGCGACGACCGGCACGATCGGCAGGCCGAGCTCGCGCGCGTACCGGTCGGCGGCGGCCACCGCCTCGCCCCAGCGCGCGCCCACCGCGTCGGCCTTGTTGAGCACGACGACACCGCGGCCGGGCGGCAGGGTGGCGAGCAACCGCTGGTCGGCGGCCTGCGGCGCGCCGGCGAGGACATAGATGACGAGATCACCGTCGAGGACCGGATCGGGCTCCCCCGGCTGGTCGACCGGCGGGGTCTCCTCCGCCGACAGCAGCGCCAGCGCGCGCAGCACCGTGCTGCGCCCGCTCAGCGCGCGCCCAGCCACCTGGATGCACAGCGGCCGCCGACGACGCGCGACCGCGGCGGCGAGCCGGTCGGCGATCGCCGGATCACCGCCCCGACCGGCAGCGAGCGCGGAGATCAGCTGGTCGAGCTGGTCGGATGCCCGTGTCTGTATGGACTCGGTGGCTGTCGACATTCTGCCCACCCCCTTTTCCGAGGGCATTCTGTCAGATCCGCGGGGCGGCGGCCGTCGCGAACCAACTGCCGACCTGGGGCAACACCGCCGCTACATGCCACGATCCGACCGCGCGTCGCCCGGCCCGCCGCACTCGGCTGCGACGTAGCTCGGCGCATGCTGGACAATGGACGTCGTGAACGACGCCGCCAACCACCCTGTCGAGTCGGTTCCGGGGCAGCCGTCCACCGCCTCGGCCCATCCCAAACTCTCCGAGATCCCGCACGAGGCGGGCCGTCGCTCGACCACCGGCTCGCGCCTGTACCCGCGTGTCACGAGCTTCCGCTCCCGGCGCGGCGCGCTGACGCCGAATCAGCAGGTTGCCTGGGAGCGCACCTGGCCGGTGATCGGCCGCGACGTCGCCAACGAGCCGGTCGACGCCGACGCCTGGTTCGGGCGCAGCGCCCCGCTGGTCATCGAGATCGGCTGCGGCACCGGCACCGCGACGGCCGCCATGGCCAAGGCCGAACCGCACCTGAATCTGATCGGCATCGAGGTGTATCAGCCGGGGCTGGCCCAGCTGGTCTGCCAGATCGAGCGCGAGGAGATCGGCAACATCCGCCTGCTGCGTGGCGACGCCGTCGATGTGCTCGAGAACATGGTTGCCCCGGAGTCGCTGACCGGCGTCCGGGTGTTCTTCCCCGACCCGTGGCCCAAGGCGCGGCACCACAAGCGCAGGCTGCTGCAGGCGCCGACCTTCGCGTTGATCGCCAGCAGGCTGAAGCCGGGCGGCGTGCTGCACGTGGCCACCGACCACGCCGATTACGCCGAGCACATTCTCGCAGTAGGCTCGGCGGAACCGCTGCTCACCGGCCTGAACGACACCACCGGCGGCGACAGCGCCGCCAACCGCGTCACCGCGCCGATCGGTTTCGAACGGCCCGTCACCAAGTTCGAGGGCAAAGGCCTGCGTGCCGGTAGCGCCATCAACGAGTTCATATGGGGGAAGATCGACAGATGAGCGTGAGTGAGATCGCCACCGAGATGCCGGATATCGCCCAGGGAGCAGCCGGCAGCGAGGTGCTGGGCAGTTCCGGCCCCGATGTCCGACGCGTCCTGCTCGTCTGGGACGCGCCGAACCTCGACATGGGACTTGGCGCCATCCTCGGTGGACGTCCCACCGCCGCTTATCGCCCCCGCTTCGACGCGCTCGGCCGCTGGCTGCTCACGCGCACGGCCGAGCTGTCGGTCGGCGCGAAGGGCCGCGTCGAACCCGAGGCCACCGTCTTCACCAATATCGCGCCCGGCACCGCCGACGTGGTCCGGCCGTGGGTCGAGGCGTTACGCAACGTAGGTTTCGCGGTCTTCGCCAAGCCGAAGATCGACGAGGACTCCGACGTCGACGCCGACATGCTCGCGCACATCGCGATGCGCGAGCGCGACGGCGGCCTGGCGGGCATCATGGTCGCCTCGGCCGACGGTCAGGCGTTCCGCGAACCGCTCGAAGCGATTGCCGCCAAGGGAATCCCAGCTCAGGTGCTCGGATTCCGCGAGCACGCGAGTTGGGCGGTGACTTCCGATACTCTCGAGTTCGTCGACCTCGAGGACATCCCGGGAGTATTCCGGGAGCCGCTACCGCGGGTGAGCCTCGATTCGCTGCCCGACGAGGGTGCCTGGCTGCAGCCTTTCCGGCCGCTGTCGGCACTACTCACGTCTCGCCCTGGTCAAGGAGTCGCTTAAGTGTTCACCCGCTGGGGCGATCTGGTCTATCGGTTCCGTTTCGCCGTCATCGTGGTTGTCGGTGGGGCGATGCTGGCGTTGGGCGCCTACGGCATGGGGCTCGGGCCTCGGCTGTCTCAGAGCGGCTGGTTCGATCCGGGTTCGGAGTCGGTGCAGGGCGCGCAGATCGCCGACGGCTCGTACGGGCGCGACCACATGGCCGACGTGATCGTCATGTACAACGCCCCCGAGGGCAAGACGATCGATGACCCAGAACTCTCGCGGAAAATCGTCGACAGTCTGACCAGAGTCGTCGCTGAACACCCCGATCAGATCAGCAAGATCAACGGTACTTACTGGAAGGTCGGCGACGCACAGTCGGCACCGTCGGCGTTCGGATCCAAGGACAAGAAGCACGCGTTCGCCTCGATCGCCATCGCCGGGGACAACGACACCGTCATGATGGCCAATTACCGGGCCGTCGCCGATGTCTTCGCCATTCCCGGTGTCGACGTGGAGGTCTCGGGCCTACAGCCCATCGCGGTCACCCTGACCGACACCATCGACCACGACTCCAAGCGGATGGAAGTGCTGGCCTTCCCCGCGGTGGCGGTGCTGCTGTTCTTCATCTTCGGTGGCATCGTCGCCGCCGCACTGCCGCTGATCATCGGTGGTCTGACGATCATCGGCGCCACTGGCATCGTCATGGTGCTAACCAACTTCACCGAGGTCAATTCGTTCGTCACCGGTGTCGTCTCGATGATCGGTCTCGGCCTCGCGATCGACTACGGCCTGTTCATCGTCAGCCGCTTCCGCGAGGAATTAGCGGAGGGTTACTCCACGCGCGCCGCCGTCCGACGGTCGGTGATGACCGCTGGACGAACAGTACTGTTCTCCGCGACGATGATCATCGCCAGCCTCGGCGGCGTCCTGATCTTCCCGCAGGGCTTCCTGCGGTCGGTCGCGTACGGCACCATCGCGGCCGTCTCCCTGGCGGCGTTGTCCGCGATCACGATCCTGCCCGCGATGCTGGGCATCCTAGGCCCGCGCGTCGACATGCTCGGTCTCAAGTGGTTCCGCAAGACCAAGACCGCCGAGCAGGTCGAGAACGGTTTCTGGGGCAACCTCACCCGCTGGGTGATGAAGCACCCGCTCAAGATCGCGATCCCGGTCACGGTCATCCTGCTGTTGCTGATCATCCCGGTCAAGAATCTGGCCTTCGGCGGCATCAACGAGAAGTACCTGCCGCCGGACAATCCGACCCGTGCCGCGCTCGAGCATTTCTATGAGGTCTTCCCGCTGAAGAAGACCGACCCGATCCAGCTGGTCTTCGTCTCGGACAACACCACTGCGATCGGCAAGGTCTGGAAGGAAGCCAACCAGGCTCCCGGGCTGGTCGGCCCGTTCGAAGTGCCGGTCAAGTCGCCGACCAACTCTGAGGTGTTCCGCACCTCGGCGACCCTGGTCGATCCCACCAACAACGCCGAACCGACGATCGACTACCTTCGCTCGATCGAAATACCCGACGGCGTCACGATGTATGTCACCGGTCAGCCGGCGCTCATGGCCGACAGCATCGACACGCTGATGGAACTGATGCCGTGGATGATCTTGATCGTCCTGCTCACCACCTTCGTGCTGATGTTCCTCACCTTCGGTTCGCTGGTGCTGCCGATCAAGGCCGCGTTGATGAGCGCGCTCGGACTCGGCTCGACGCTGGGCATCCTGACCTGGATCTTCATCGACGGCAATGGTTCCGGGCTGCTGAACTTCACCCCGCAGCCGATCAGCGCGCCGGTCCTGATGCTGATCATCGCGATCATCTACGGCTTGTCGACCGACTACGAGGTCTTCCTGCTCTCCCGCATGGTGGAGGCGCGCGCCCAGGGCGCGTCGACCACCGAAGCCGTGCGGATCGGCACCGCGCAGACCGGGCGGATCATCACCGCCGCCGCGCTGATCCTGCTCGTGGTGACCGGTGCGTTCGCGTTCTCCGACATGGTGATGATGCAGTACATCGCCTACGGCATGATCGCCGCGCTGTTCATCGACGCCACCGTGCTGCGCATGCTGCTGGTGCCCGCGATCATGAAGCTGCTCGGCGACGACTGCTGGTGGGCACCGAAGTGGATGAAGCGCATCCAGGAGAAGATCGGTCTCGGCGAACCCATCCTCGACGACGAGCGCCCACAGAAGGGCGCCGTGGTCGACCTCGTGAAGACCACCCCGATCACCGATCCGCCGACCATGCAGATGACGGTGGTCCCCGACAGCAAGCTGGCCAAGACCCCGCGCCGCCCGCGCACGGTCGCCGAGATCGAGGCCGAGGCGCCGACCGCGCACCTGGACAAGATCACCGAGCACACCGACCCCGCCGAGCCTGCCCGGCCACGGCCGCCGATGCCGGCCGATCCGACGCGTCCGCGCGCGCCGATGCTGTCCGGTGACCCGACCCAGATCCTGCCGGTCGTCAAGCCGGACGCCGAACCGCCGAAGCCCGAACAAGATTCGGCCGCGAAGACGCCGGAGACCGCGCCGTCGCCGATGTTCACCAGCGGTGAGCCGACCCAGATCCTGCCGGTCGTCAAGCCCGGTGCCGAGCCGCCCAAGCCCGAGCAGGCGCCCGATGATGCTGCGCCCGGACCGGATTCGCCGCGCGGCGATGTCGGTTTCCGTGCGCCGGAAGCGAATTCCGGTGCGCCCGGCGATTCCGGTGTGATCGGTGGCGACACCGGACCCGCGATCGACGGCGTCATCGGTGGACTCGATCTGCCCGCGCCCGGCCGCGATACCCCGCCGCCGCGCGGATCGTCGCGCGTGCAGCCGCCCGTGGGCTACAGCCCGTCCGCGCCACGGGTGTCGCCCCCGGGCGACTCGCCCGGAATCGAAACGCCCGCAGAGGATTCCGGCTCGCGGCCCAGCATCGTGCCGCCTGCCCGGCCGAGCATCGTCAACCCGCAGCCGCGCGGTGTGGTGCCGCCGCCCGCGCCGAGTATCGTGAACACGCCGCCGCCCGGCGTCGTGCCACCTCCCGCGCCCAGCATCGTCAACCCGCTGCCGCCGAGCATGGTGACGCCGACGCCGCGACCGGTCGAACCGCCCGCCGGTGGGACGTTCAGCGGGTTCACCCCGCTGACCGGCTACGAGCCGGCTGCCGCCGAGGAACAGCCGGAGCCGGAACCGCGGAGCACCGCGTCGCCGAGCGAGGATCTGTCGGCGACGCCGGGTGCGCACCGCGTCGCACCGCCTGCGGTCGATGAGGTCGCGGTAGCGCGCCCCGAGCCGACGCTTCCGGCCGAGGAGCAAACGGCGCGTGGCATTTTCGGCACCCCGGTGCCTGTCGAACCGCAGCAACCGACCTCGCCATGGAACGGGAGTCCGGCCGCGCCGAGCGGATTCACCGCGCCCGAAGCGGACAGCGGACCCCGGTTCTCGCCGATCACGCCTTCGCCGGAACGGGATTCGGCACGACCGGAAGTGGTGCGGCCGCAGGTCGCGCCGCCG
>NZ_JBHXMY010000256.1:0-8119 GCF_042720195.1 Nocardia sp. NPDC058497
AGTCCACCGCCCATAAGTTCGAGCTGCTGCGCACCAAATCTGGCATCACCGGGCTGCGCGCGGTCCGCGACGGCCGGTTCTTCAACCTGCCGTACGCGCTGTGGACCAGCGGCCCGCTCAATATCGACGCCGCCGAGCAGATCCGCAAGCAGCTCGAAGCCTGGAACCTGGTGCCCATCTCGGGCATCGCACCGCGCGCCGACGACGCGGTGCGCTGATCTCGCCGGGCGTGGCCGGTCAGCCGACCGTGCCGCGCTCCGCCAGCGCGGCGATCTTCCCGAGCGCATATTGCCAGCGCACGTCATTGGCGGCGAGGGTCATGCCCGGCGGCACGCCTTCGTGCAACACTTCGAGATCCGTGCCTCCGTCCGCATCGGTCAGCACGAAGGTGATGGTCTGTTCGCCCGCCATATCCGGCATATCGGTGACGAACTCCAGGGACTCCATCACCCGCTCATCCGGGACCAGGGTCAGAAACCGCCCATAGTAGGCACGGTGTAGCGGCACCGGCGTCTCCGCATCGGCCGTCTCGGCACGGGCGATGGTGATCGAGAAGACCCCACCCTCCTCTGGCTCGAACCGGTGCACCTCGCTGACCATCCCCTCGGGCACCATCCAGACGCGGATGGCTTCGATATCGACCAGCACCCGATACACGGTCCCGCGGGGCGCGTTGATATGCGTGCCGATCCTCGTTGTCGCCATAGCTCCACGGTAGCCCCCGAACCCGCCGAACGGGCTCATGGACGCGAACGCAAAAAGGCCCTCCAGCAATGCTGGAGGGCCTTTCGCAATGATGTTCCGGCGGTGTCCTACTCTCCCACACCCTGTCGAGTGCAGTACCATCGGCGCAGGTGGCCTTAGCTTCCGGGTTCGGAATGGGACCGGGCGTTTCCCCACCGCTATAACCGCCGTAACTCTATGAAACTGTCACACAGAGAGCCACAACCAAGAACCCCACAGGGAACTCAATTGTTGTCTCGGTGATCTGTGTGTTGTTTCAGATACCGCACAGTGGACGCGTAACACCTTCGATAGTAAGCCCTCGGCCTATTAGTACCAGTCACCTACACCAGTCACCTGGCTTCCAGTTCCGGCCTATCAACCCCATGGTCTGTAGGGGGCCTTAACCCATCAAGTGGGAGAGAAACCTCATCTTGGAACAGGCTTCCCGCTTAGATGCTTTCAGCGGTTATCCCTTCCGAACGTAGCCAACCAGCAGTGCTCCTGGCGGAACAACTGGCACACCAGAGGTTCGTCCGTCCCGGTCCTCTCGTACTAGGGACAGCCTTCCTCAAGTTTCTAACGCGCGCGGCGGATAGAGACCGAACTGTCTCACGACGTTCTAAACCCAGCTCGCGTGCCGCTTTAATGGGCGAACAGCCCAACCCTTGGGACCTACTCCAGCCCCAGGATGCGACGAGCCGACATCGAGGTGCCAAACCATCCCGTCGATATGGACTCTTGGGGAAGATCAGCCTGTTATCCCCGGGGTACCTTTTATCCGTTGAGCGACACCGCTTCCACTTGCCGGTGCCGGATCACTAGTCCCGACTTTCGTCCCTGCTCGAGCTGTCACTCTCACAGTCAAGCTCCCTTGTGCACTTGCACTCGACACCTGATTGCCAACCAGGCTGAGGGAACCTTTGGGCGCCTCCGTTACATTTTGGGAGGCAACCGCCCCAGTTAAACTACCCACCAGGCACTGTCCCTGAACCAGATCATGGTCCGAGGTTAGAAGTCCAATACGATCAGTGTGGTATTTCAACGACGACTCCACCAACACTGGCGTGTCAGCTTCACAGTCTCCCACCTATCCTACACAAACCGTACCGAACACCAATACCAAGCTATAGTGAAGGTCCCGGGGTCTTTTCGTCCTGCCGCGCGTAACGAGCATCTTTACTCGTAATGCAATTTCGCCGAGTCTGTGGTTGAGACAGCAGAGAAGTCGTTACGCCATTCGTGCAGGTCGGAACTTACCCGACAAGGAATTTCGCTACCTTAGGATGGTTATAGTTACCACCGCCGTTTACCGGGGCTTAAATTCTCAGCTTCGCACCCAAGGGCGCTAACCGGTCCTCTTAACCTTCCGGCACCGGGCAGGCGTCAGTCCGTATACATCGTCTTACGACTTCGCACGGACCTGTGTTTTTAGTAAACAGTCGCTTCTCTCTGGTCTCTGCGACCCCACCCAGCTCAGACCGCAAGGGTCGTCACCAGGCGTGGTCCCCCTTCTCCCGAAGTTACGGGGGCATTTTGCCGAGTTCCTTAACCACAGTTCTCTCGATCGCCTTAGTATTCTCTACCTGACCACCTGTGTCGGTTTGGGGTACGGGCCGTGTACCAACTCACTAGAGGCTTTTCTCGGCAGCATAGGATCACTGAATTCACCACAACGGCTACGCATCACCTCTCAGGCTTAATGTTGTGCGGATTTGCCTACACAACGCCCTACAGGCTTACACCAGGTATTCCATCACCTGGCCCAGCTACCTTCCTGCGTCACCCCATCGCTTACCTACTACAGCGAAGGTCCCGTGCAGCAATCCTCCCTCTCACCCGAAGGCTCGATAAGAGAACATTTGGACAGTTAGTACCACTGATTCGATATTTGGCGCGGATACACGGGTACGGGAATATCAACCCGTTGTCCATCGACTACGCCTGTCGGCCTCGCCTTAGGTCCCGACTCACCCTGGGCGGATTAACCTGGCCCAGGAACCCTTGGTCATTCGGCGGACGAGTTTCTCACTCGTCTTTCGCTACTCATGCCTGCATTCTCACTCCCGTAGCCTCCACAGCTGGATCACTCCGCTGCTTCCACGGCTACAGGACGCTCCCCTACCCATCCACACTCCTGGCCCTCAAAGAGGACGGGATAATGTGTGAATGCCGCGGCTTCGGCGGTGTACTTGAGCCCCGCTACATTGTCGGCGCAGGATCACTTGACCAGTGAGCTATTACGCACTCTTTCAAGGGTGGCTGCTTCTAAGCCAACCTCCTGGTTGTCTAAGCGACCCCACATCCTTTTCCACTTAGTACACGCTTAGGGGCCTTAGCCGGCGATCTGGGCTGTTTCCCTCTCGACTACGAAGCTTATCCCCCGCAGTCTCACTGCCACGCTCTCACACACCGGCATTCGGAGTTTGGCTGACTTCGGTAAGCTTGTGGGCCCCCTAGGCCATCCAGTAGCTCTACCTCCGGCGTGAAACACGTGACGCTGCACCTAAATGCATTTCGGGGAGAACCAGCTATCACGGAGTTTGATTGGCCTTTCACCCCTACCCACAGCTCATCCCCTCAGTTTTCAACCTAAGTGGGTTCGGGCCTCCACGACGTCTTACCGTCGCTTCACCCTGGCCATGGGTAGATCACTCCGCTTCGGGTCCATAATGTGCGACTAGGAACGCCCTATTCGGACTCGCTTTCGCTACGGCTACCCCACACGGGTTAACCTCGCCACACACCGATGACTCGCAGGCTCATTCTTCAAAAGGCACGCCATCACCCCACCAACAAGTTGGAAGGCTCTGACGGATTGTAAGCGCACGGTTTCAGGTACTATTTCACTCCCCTCCCGGGGTACTTTTCACCTTTCCCTCACGGTACTAGTCCGCTATCGGTCACCAGGGAGTATTCAGGCTTACCGGGTGGTCCCGGCAGATTCACAGCAGATTTCACGGGCCCGCTGCTACTCGGGAGACATCCACAACAGCCAACATGTTTTCGTTTACCGGACTATCACCGTCTATGGCAGGCCGTTCCAGACCACTTCAACTAACACGTTGGTTTCTTACTGTTGCTCAACTCGGCAGAGTTGAGAAGAATGATCCCACTACCCCAGCTAGACAACGACTGCCGTCTATCACATCTAACTGGTTTAGCCTCATCCGCTTTCGCTCGCCACTACTCACGGAATCACTGTTGTTTTCTCTTCCTGTGGGTACTGAGATGTTTCACTTCCCCACGTTCCCTCCACACACCCTATATATTCAGATGCGGGTAACACGACATCACTCGTGCTGGGTTTCCCCATTCGGAAATCCTCGGATCTCAGCTCGGTTGACAGCTCCCCGAGGCTTATCGCAGCCTCCTACGTCCTTCATCGGCTCCTGGTGCCAAGGCATCCACCGTACGCTCTTAAACACTTACTAACAAAGATGCTCGCGTCCACTGTGCAGTTCTCAAACAACACACCCGAAGAAGCCTCGTTCCAAGACCAACTCGGCGTTACCGCCGGCGGTATCGAGGAAAACCCCTTCAGATCGTTTGCTTTCGCCTTGAAAGACACTCGCGTGTTCTTTCAGGACCCAATAGTGTGTCGGTATATCACCGCGACCAGCCACTTTGGACCGGTCGAGTGCGATGAGGTTGTCAGTGTTCCACCCATGAGCGTCCGCAGTCCTACATGTGAGGACTAAACGGTCTCTGCCACAACCACATTCACCTGTGTGAAGCGTCGTGGAGATGTGCTCCTTAGAAAGGAGGTGATCCAGCCGCACCTTCCGGTACGGCTACCTTGTTACGACTTCGTCCCAATCGCCGATCCCACCTTCGACGGCTCCCTCCACAAGGGTTAGGCCACCGGCTTCGGGTGTTACCGACTTTCATGACGTGACGGGCGGTGTGTACAAGGCCCGGGAACGTATTCACCGCAGCGTTGCTGATCTGCGATTACTAGCGACTCCAACTTCACGGGGTCGAGTTGCAGACCCCGATCCGAACTGAGACCGGCTTTAAGGGATTCGCTCCACCTCACGGTATCGCAGCCCTCTGTACCGGCCATTGTAGCATGTGTGAAGCCCTGGACATAAGGGGCATGATGACTTGACGTCGTCCCCACCTTCCTCCGAGTTGACCCCGGCAGTCTCTCACGAGTCCCCGCCATTACGCGCTGGCAACATAAGATAAGGGTTGCGCTCGTTGCGGGACTTAACCCAACATCTCACGACACGAGCTGACGACAGCCATGCACCACCTGTACACCGACCACAAGGGGGCCTACATCTCTGCAGGTTTCCGGTGTATGTCAAACCCAGGTAAGGTTCTTCGCGTTGCATCGAATTAATCCACATGCTCCGCCGCTTGTGCGGGCCCCCGTCAATTCCTTTGAGTTTTAGCCTTGCGGCCGTACTCCCCAGGCGGGGTACTTAATGCGTTAGCTACGGCACGGATCCCGTGGAAGGAAACCCACACCTAGTACCCACCGTTTACGGCGTGGACTACCAGGGTATCTAATCCTGTTCGCTACCCACGCTTTCGCTTCTCAGCGTCAGTTACTTCCCAGAGACCCGCCTTCGCCACCGGTGTTCCTCCTGATATCTGCGCATTTCACCGCTACACCAGGAATTCCAGTCTCCCCTGAAGTACTCTAGTCCGCCCGTATCGCCCGCAAGCTTGGGGTTGAGCCCCAAGTTTTCACGAACGACGCGACGAACCGCCTACAAGCTCTTTACGCCCAGTAATTCCGGACAACGCTCGCACCCTACGTATTACCGCGGCTGCTGGCACGTAGTTGGCCGGTGCTTCTTCTACAGGTACCGTCACTTGCGCTTCGTCCCTGTCGAAAGAGGTTTACAACCCGAAGGCCGTCATCCCTCACGCGGCGTCGCTGCATCAGGCTTTCGCCCATTGTGCAATATTCCCCACTGCTGCCTCCCGTAGGAGTCTGGGCCGTGTCTCAGTCCCAGTGTGGCCGGTCGCCCTCTCAGGCCGGCTACCCGTCGTCGCCTTGGTAGGCCATTACCCCACCAACAAGCTGATAGGCCGCGGGCCCATCCTGTACCGATAAATCTTTCCACCACAAGACATGCATCTCGTGGTCATATCCGGTATTAGACCCAGTTTCCCAGGCTTATCCCGAAGTACAGGGCAGATCACCCACGTGTTACTCACCCGTTCGCCGCTCGTGTACCCCGAAGGGCCTTACCGCTCGACTTGCATGTGTTAAGCACGCCGCCAGCGTTCGTCCTGAGCCAGGATCAAACTCTCCGTTGAAGACTCTCAATCACACCCGAAGGTGTAATCAGAAATATCTAAACTAGAGTCCGAAAACCTAGCAAAGCCAAACACCAGCAAAAAAAATTCGCTGTTGTTTAAATGTCCACTCCTCAACCGGGGGGTATGAGAAGCGGAACCAATAATAATATTGGCACTGACATTCATCGACACACTATTGAGTTCTCAAAGAACACACGCACAAGCTTCTACCCACAACATTTCGCAGGGGCTTCGGCAGGGCAAGGGTTCATACTTTAGCGCAGACAACCCGACCGAAGCAAGTCCGGAAGGAGTGAGTCTGGCTAGATAGTCAATCAGGCGCTCAGCGTCACCTCGTCGGTGTCCGTGTCGCTCTGACTCGAATAAAGTTACGTGGCGACTAACACGAAGTCAAATCGCCTGGTCAGACAGGCTATTTCGGCGTATCGACGCGTTCGACTTGTCCACCGAGCGCCTGCATCTGCTCGACGAAGTTCGGGTAACCGCGGTCGATGTGGAAGACATCGTGCACTTCGGTGACGCCGTCGGCTACCAGGCCGGCCAGCACCAGGCCCGCGCCGGCGCGGATGTCGGAGGACCAGACCGGCGCGCTGGACAGACGCGGGATACCGCGGACCACCGCGTGGTGACCATCGGTGCGGGCATCGGCGCCGAGCCGGATCATTTCCTCGACGAAGCGGAAGCGCGCCTCGAAGACGTTCTCGGTGATCATCGAGGTGCCGTCGGCGATGGCGGCCAGGCCGATCGCCATCGGCTGCAGGTCGGTCGGGAAACCGGGGAACGGCAGCGTCGCGAAGTTCACCGCACGCGGGCGCTCGGGCTGGACGACGCGGAAACCGTTGGGCTCGTAGGAGATTCGCGCGCCTGCCGAGCGCAGCTTGTCCAGGACCAGCGCCAGGTGCTTGGGGTTGACCCCGGTGACGCGGACATCGCCGGTGGTCATCGCGGCGGCGATGCCCCAGGTGGCGGCGACGATGCGGTCGCCGATCACCCGGTGGGTGGTCGGCGAGAGGCTCTTCACGCCCTGCACGGTCAGCACCGAGGAACCGGCACCGTCGATCCGCGCACCCATCTGCACGAGCATGGTGCACAGGTCGACGATGTCGGGCTCGCGCGCGGCGTTGTCGATGACCGTCTCCCCCTCGGCCAGCACCGCGGCCATCAGGATGTTCTCGGTCGCGCCGACGGACGGGAAATCGAGGCGGATGCGCGCACCCTGCAGCTCGTCGGCGCGGGCCACGACGCAACCGTGCTCGATCTCGCTGGTCGCGCCGAGCAGGCGCAGGCCCTGCTGGTGCATGTCCAGCGGACGCGAACCGATCGCGTCACCGCCCGGGAGGGCGACGACCGCGCGCTTACAGCGCGCCATCAGCGGACCGAGCACACACACCGAGGCGCGGAACTGGGTCACCGCGGGGAAGTCGGCGTGGTATTTGGGCTCCGGCGGGGTGACGATCGTGCAGACCGAGCGGTCGCCGCTCTCGTCGTCGGAGATCGTCACGTCGCAGCCGAGACCGCGCAGCACCTCGGCCATCAGCGGGACATCGAGGATGTCCGGGCAGTTGGTGATGGTGGTCGTGCCCTCGGCCAGCAAAGCGGCGGCCATCAGCTTCAGCACGCTGTTCTTCGCGCCGCCGACCGCCACCTCGCCGACGAGCTGATTACCGCCGGAGACCAGAAACCGTTCGCTCACCCCGCCAGCTTATCGACCGTTGCCCGGCGACACGCCCCCCGACGCCAAACCGACCGATCCTGGCGCCACCGACCGGCTTTCAGCGCTCGGCTCCGCCGCCCGGCTGCCACAGCACATCGCCCTCGGGATTGGTGGCACGGCTCAGGATGAACAGCAGGTCCGACAGGCGATTGAGGTATTTGGCGGGCAACACGCTGGTGTCGTCGGGGTAGGCATCGACCGCGGCCCACGCCGAACGTTCGGCGCGCCGGACCACGGTGCGTGCCGTGTGCAACAGCGCGGCAATCGGCGTGCCGCCCGGCAGGATGAACGAATTCAGTGGTGCCAGACCGGCGTTGAACTCGTCGCACCACTTCTCCAGCCGATCGATATAGGGCCGGGTGACGCGCAACGGCGGGTACTTCGGCTCGGCCACCACCGGGG
>NZ_JBHXMY010000257.1:0-3852 GCF_042720195.1 Nocardia sp. NPDC058497
GGTCCCCGAGGACGCCCTGGATCGGCTGCGGATCGACGGCCCACCCGATCTGATGATCGTGGACCTGATGCGCGGCGAGACCGACGGCTTCGACTGCATCAGGGAGATCCGCCGCGACCACGACGTGCCGATCATCGTGATCAGCACCCGGTACGACACCCACGATGTCGTCGCAGCCCTGGAAGCGGGCGCCGACGACTTCGTCAGCAAGCCGTTCGAGATCAAGGAGATCACCGCACGGATGCGCGCGTTGCGCCGCCGTGCCCGGATCACCGCCGATCGCGACACCACCCCGGAAGCGGTGCTCGACGCGGATCCGGACGCGCCACTGATCCTGGCCACCGACGCCGGCGCGGTCCGCCGCGGCACCGAGGAGATCCACCTCACAGTCACCGAATTCCGGTTGCTGTGCGAACTCGCCGAAACCCCCGGCCGCGTGCTCAGTCGCGCCGTGCTGCTCGAAAGAGTCTGGGACCAGGGCTTTTTCGGTGACGAGCGGATCGTCGATGTCCACGTGCGCAGGCTGCGTACCAAGATCGAACGCGACCCGTCCGACCCGCGCATCGTCGTCACCGTGCGTGGACTCGGCTATCGGCTCGATCTGCCCTCGCAGTAAAAGACTCGTCATACAACTGCAAAGAGCTCGACACAAAGACCGCAAAGTCGGTTCGACACTGTGGATGTATGCCTTCGTCCACCATGTCCAGCGAATCCGCTACCGCCCCTGCGGTTCTCGGTGCGGAACCGACACTGCGACCCCCACGCCTGGGTGACGGAGCCCAGCTGTGGCGGATCGCCCGCGACTCGCAGGTGCTCGACGTCAACTCCAGCTACGCCTACCTGCTGTGGTGTCGCGATTTCGCCGCCACGTCGATCGTCGCCGAATGCGACGGCCGCGCCGTGGGATTCGTCATCGGCTACGTCCGCCCCGAAGCGCCGGACACCGTGTTCGTCTGGCAGATCGCCGTCGACGCCGAATTCCGCGGCCGTGGCCTGGCCGCCACGATCCTGCACGCGCTGCTGGATTCCGTGGCACCCGCGGGCATCACCACGCTGGAAACCACGATCTCACCCGGCAACACCGCCTCCCAGGCGCTGTTCGCCGCGGTGGCCCGGGAGCGCGGTGCGGGTTTGCGCACCGACTCTTTGTTCGAAACGCACGATTTCCCCGATTCACACGAGGCCGAGCAGCTGTATGTCATCACACCCGCTCAGCGCCAGGAGGAACGACGATGATCACGACCACCGACACCAGCATTTTCGAGGCGATGGAATCGAATGTGCGCGGATACTGCCGTGACTGGCCTGCCGTCTTCGCCTCCGCCGAGGGCGCCTGGCTGCGCGACGAGGAAGGTCGCGAGTACCTCGACTTCTTCGCCGGCGCGGGCGCGCTGAACTACGGCCACAACAACCCCGTCCTCAAGCGGGCGCTGCTGGACTATGTGGCCAGCAACGGCATCACCCACGGTCTGGACATGTCGACCGTCGCCAAACGTGAACTGCTGGAGACCATTCGCGACACGCTGCTGTCGCCGCGTGGCCTCGACTACAAGGTGCAGTTCCCCGGCCCCACCGGCGCCAACGCGGTCGAGGCCGCGCTCAAGCTGGCCCGCAAGGTCACCGGCCGCAAGACGGTGCTCAGCTTCACCAACGCCTTCCACGGCATGACCCTCGGCGCGCTGTCGGTCACCGGCAACGCCGCCAAGCGGGCCGGTGCCGGTGTGCCGCTCGAGCACGCCACCCCGATGCCGTTCGACGGCTACTTCGACAACACCATCGAGGACTTCGGCTGGATGCAGCGCGTCCTCGACGACAGCTCCTCCGGTTTCGACCGGCCCGCCGCGGTGATCGTGGAGACCGTGCAGGGCGAGGGCGGCGTCAACCTGGCCCGCGCGGAATGGCTGCGCCACCTGGCCGGACTGTGCGCCGCGCGCGACATCCTGCTCATCGTCGACGACGTCCAGATGGGCTGCGGCCGCACCGGCCCGTTCTTCTCCTTCGAGATCGCCGGCATCACCCCCGACATCGTCACCCTGTCCAAGTCGATCGGCGGCTACGGCCTGCCGATGGCGCTGGTGCTGCTCAAGCCCGAGCACGACCAGTGGGCGCCGGGTGAGCACAACGGCACCTTCCGCGGCAACAACCCCGCCTTCGTCACCGCGACGGCCGCCCTGCGCGAGTACTGGTCCGACGACCGCCTCGCCCAGCACACCGCGGCCAACGGCGAATACATCGCCAGGAAGCTGTCCGCGGTCGCCGATCGTCACGAGGGCGTGACCACCCGCGGCCGCGGCATGGTGCACGGCATCGTCTTCGACGACCCGTCGCAGGCGGGCAAGGTGTGCCGCACCGCGTTCGAGCAGGGCCTGCTGGTGGAGACCTCGGGATCGATGGACGAGGTGGTGAAGCTGTTGCCGCCGTTGACACTCGGCAGCGACGAACTCGACCGCGGCCTGTCCGTGCTGTCGGACTCGATCGACACCGTCTGTGGAGGTGCCGCATGATCGTGCGCACCACCGCCGAGATCACCGGCACCGACCGTGATGTGGCAGGCCCCGGCTGGCGCAGCAAGCGCATCGTGCTCGCGGGCGACCGGGTCGGGTTCTCCTTCCACGAGACCACGATCGAGGCCGGGACCGTCCACGAGTTCCACTACCAGAACCATGTCGAAGCGGTCTGGCTGATCGAGGGCGAGGGCAGTCTGCTCGATCTCGACAACCGGACCGTCCACCAGCTCGGCCCCGGGTCGATGTACCTGCTCGACGGCCACGAACGTCATCAGGTGAACGCGCGCACCCGGTTGCGGATGCTGTGTGTGTTCAATCCGCCGGTCACCGGCCGCGAAATACACGATGAGAACGGGGTGTATCCGCTCGTCGTCGAGGAGGAGGCAGCAAGTGTCTGATCGGTCCGACCGCTACCCGACCCGGCTGACCGAGCCCGCACCGCATCTCGAGCGCACCGACCCCACCGTGTGGGGCCGGATCACCTCGCCCGAGCTGACGGGGTTCGACGCCAACGGCTACGCGACCATCCCCGACCTGCTCAGCCCCGACGAGGTGGCGGCATTCGGTGCGGAGGTCGGTCATCTCGCCGCCGATCCCGTGCTCTACGGCGACGAGCGGGTCGTGGTGGAACCGGTTGCCGGGCAGGTGCGTTCGGTGTTCCAGGTGCACCAGCTCAGCAAGCCGATCGCGGAGCTGCTGACCGAATCGCGGATCGTCGGCCTCGCCGAGCAGATCCTCGGTTCGGCGGTGTACCTGCACCAGAGCCGGGTGAACTACATGCCAGGCTTCGGCGGGAGCGGATTCGCCTGGCACTCGGATTTCGAGACCTGGCACGCCGAGGACGGCATGCCCGCGCCGCGGGCGGTGAGTCTGTCGATCGCGCTGACCGACAACTTCCCGTTCAACGGCAGTCTCATGCTGATGCCCGGCTCGCACCGCACCTTCGTGCCGTGCCTGGGTGAGACCCCCGACAGCCACTATCGGGAGTCGTTGCAGGAGCAGCGCATCGGGGTGCCGACGAACGACGACATCACCTTCCTCGCCGCCCGCTTCGGCATCACCCAGTTCACCGGGCGAGCCGGTTCGGCGCTGCTGTTCGACTCGAATCTGATGCACGGTTCGTCGAACAACATCACGCCGTTCCCGCGGTCGAACATCTTCCTGGTGTTCAACAGCGTGGAGAACGCGCTGGCCGAGCCGTACGCGGCGCCCCGGCGCAGGCCGGCCCACATCGCGGCCCGCGCGGTCAGCCCGGTGCGCGAGGTGCCGGAAGCGGTGGCTGCGCTCGCGGATCAGGCGCGCTAGCGCGGAAATTCGGTGAGGGAGGCCGCGGCCCGCGGATCAT
>NZ_JBHXMY010000257.1:3862-8112 GCF_042720195.1 Nocardia sp. NPDC058497
TTCGGCCCCCGCGCGGTCACCCGCGCGCAAAAGCAGCACGCCGAGGTCGGAGGCGGCGCCGCTGTGTCCTGCCTCGGCGGCCTGGGTCAGCAGGGTGCGCGCCGAATCGTGTTCACCGCGTTCGTTCATCGCGGTCCCCAGGTCGTAGAGCGCACGCCCGAACCCCTGCCCGCCGGACGTCTGCGGCGCGCGCAGGGTCGGTGGTGCGATGCCGGGCGTGGTCTCGACAGAGGGATCGGGCGGGATGGGTGGGGGAGCCGGCGGTGCGTGGCTCGCTGTCCGGAGCTCGGGCGGGACGGGTGTCTGGGGATCGGCAGGCAGGAGGATCGGCGCGCTGGCCGCAGGTGGCATGACTGCCGGCGCCGAGCGACGTCCCTGCATGATGGCTGGTGCCGAGTTCGGGGGCGGCACATCGGGGGTCGGTGGAACTGGCTGCATGGCGGCAGGTTCCGGGGGAGCAGGCGGCACCGGGCGCTGCACCGGAGCAACGGGCGGCACAGCGGCTGGTGCCGGGGGATCAGGCGGGGCCGGCGGCTGCACCGGAGCGACGAGCGGCATGGCGGCTGGTGCTGGGGGATCAGGCGGTACCGGGCGCTGCACCGGAGCAGCGGGCGCAATGGCGGCTGGTGCCAGGGCCGCCGGTGGCCTGGCGGCCGAATCCGGCGGACCGGCAGACATGGCGGTCGAAACCGGGGGACCGGTGTACGGGGTGGCCGAATCCGGCGGACTGGCAGGCGTGGTGGCCGAATCCGGCGGACTGGCGAGCATGGCGGCCGTGATCGCCGGCGTCGGCGGCATCGTCACCGGCGCGAAAGGAGTATGCGGCGTGGCGGCCTGGATCGACGGCGCCGCGGTCGAGACGGGTGGCGGCACGAACGGCGCGGGATCCGGCGCCGGGACCGTGGTCAGTTCCACGACGAGCTCGTTGAAATCCGGTGTGCCGGGCCCGGTACTGCACCACAGCGTCGCCGCGCGGCCGGGCAGCAGGTCGACGACCATTCCGTAGTTGCCGGTCCAGGACTGCTGTGTCCCGGACCCCGCCACCCAGACCGGGGTGAGGGTGAACAGCGCCTCCGGCCCGTCCGCGGTCACCGGGATGTCGACCCCGGCGGCGAGCGCGTCATACCAGATGTCGACGCCCTGCAACGATTTCCCGCTGAGGCGGACATGCCCCTGCTGCACGGTGAGCCCGAGACCGAGACCGGATACCTCGGCGGGCGGCATCACCGACACCGCCCGCACTCGCACCACGGTCGTCCCCTCGGGCAGTGCCTCGGCGTACATCGGATACACGGCCGCGCCACACCAGTCGATCGGGTCGGCGCTGGTATAGCGCTGTGCGAGCGGGATCAGATCGCCAGCAGGTTGCGCGCCGGGATCATTCATCGGTGCAGCCCACCCTTTCCGCGTTCGACCCCCCAATGCGGCGTCTGGCGCTGGCCGCGGTTGCGCGCTACACCGTACTCGCGTCTACGCGATACCGCGACCCTTTCCGCACAACGCCCCGGCGAACCAGCTGACCTGGGCCTGGATCGCGGATCCGGATGGTCGGCAACGGGATTCGCCGGGGCGTGGCCGGTCGATCGTCGGCCGGTCGGCTAGACGGCGACCGATTCGCCGATCTCCTCCTCGACCGCGGCGCGCGCGACCGGTGCGGGCGCGTTGCGTGCCTCGTGTCGTCCGGCGACCACGACGAGCACCACTCCGACCGCGAGCCACGCGAACAGTCCGAGCAGACGCGCCCCGAACCCGGCGGCAGTGTCGAAGTACAGCAGACTGCGCAGTCCCTCGACGAAGTCGGCGCCGTTCCAGAACGAATGCAGCGCACCGAAGAACCCGTTCTGCAGCTGCGGCCCGTAGACGCCACCCGAGGTGGTGAAGTTCAACATCACGAACAGCGTGATGAGCGCGAGTGTTGTCCAGAGCTTCAGGAAGGTGTGCAACCCGATGCCGATCAGGATGATGTCCTCGCGGGTGGGCACCGTGATGATGTCGACGCCGTCACCGGCCTTGTCCTTCATCGTCTGCGCCAGCACCATCGACTGCGGGGAGTCACCGACGACGGCCAGTTCGAGATGGTTCGGCGTCGGCTGGTGGAACGCGCCCAGATACGCGAAGGCCATGCCGAGACACATCAGCAACGGAGTCACAGCATCCTCGACCCTGATCCTGGAGCGCGACGGATGCCAGGCCACCGACCTGGTCGAACAGTTCCTGCTCGACAAATCGACGGTCAGCAGGCAGGTCGGCGCCCTGGAGAAGCTCGGCTACCTCGAACGCGAGGTCGACCCCGGCAACCGGCGCAACCACATCCTGCACGCCACCGCGGCGGGCCGGACGGTCGCCAAGGAGGCCGAGCGCCGCCGCCGGGAGGCCTCACCGCCCGATTCGCCGACTGGACCGACGCCGATGTCGAGGCGATGGCGTCCTCTCTCATCCGCTACAACCGCGGCGACTGACCGGCATCCCGCAGACCCACGGTCGGTCCCGGCACCGCCGCGACCACGCCCGATCGGGCATCCGGCTGGCTATTGCGCACGTCACCGCCGTCGGCGGGCGATGACGCGGTATAGCACGCGAGTCGGTATAGTCGCCGCGGATGAGTAGTGACACCACCCACCCTGTGCAGCGGCAATCCCCACGCCCGATCAATCGAGCATGGTGGCTGGTGCCGGTGCTGCTCACCGTTGTCTCGATCGCGTGCGTGCGCATCCCGCTCTGGCCGTTCGAGCAGTATTCCGGCGGTTTCATCGACCTGCAGGTGTATCGCCTCGGCATCGAGGCCATGCGCGACGGCGCCGACATGTACGGCGAGCTGCCCAAGACCTCCGCCGGGATCGGCCTGCCGTTCATCTATCCGCCGTTCGCCGCGATCGCACTCGCGCCGTTCGCGCTGCTGTCCTGGGGTGCGGCCAAGATCCTTTATGTCGTGGCGTCGATCGCCGCGCTCGGCTGGACCCTGTTCCTCGTCGCCCGGCGCTACCACCGCGAAAGCCGCCAGGCCGCGCTGCTGGTGACCGCGTGCGCGCTGCCCGCGGCCATGCTGCTGGAACCCGTGCGATCGACCATCGACTTCGGCCAGGTCAACCTGCTGTTGATGGTGCTCGTCGCCACCGACTGCCTGCTCCCCAAGACCCGCTACCCGCGCGGCATGCTCATCGGCCTCGCCGCCGCGATCAAACTGACCCCCGCGGCGTTCGTCCTGTTCTTCCTGGTCCGCAAGGACTACAAGGCCGCCGCCACCGCCGCAGCCACCGGCGCGATCGCCACGATCGCCTCCTTCGCGCTGCTCCCCGGCGAGTCCACCCGCTACTGGTTCGGCGGCCTCGGCAGCGTCTCGGGCCTGAGCGGCTCGCCGTTCCACACCAACCAGTCCATTCAGGCCGTCCTGGCCCGCCTGCACGTCACCGGACTCCCGTTCGACGCCCTCTGGCTCGTTTTCGGCGCCCTCCTACTTGTCTTGGTCGTCGCCGCCATGCGCAAGGCCGCCGACGCCCCCGCCATCGCCCTGGCCCTCAACGCGGTCTTCACCCTCCTGCTCTCACCCATCTCGTGGTCCCACCACTGGGTCTGGATCGCCCCCGCCCTCCTCGCCATCGTCTGCCACGCCCGCACCCTCCCCGTGAGCAGTGCCCGCGGCTGGTACGCCACAGCAGTCGTAGTCGCCGCCGTCTTCGTCATCGCCCCCCACAGCTTCCTCCCCGACGGCGAACACCGGGAGACCTCCTGGGCATGGTGGCAACACCTCGTCGGCGACACCTACGTCTGGCTCGCCGTAGCCCTGGTCGCCCTTTTCCTGCTCACCGGCCGGCGGCCTGCGGCAAATACGGCGGCGGAGCCCGCCAAGGTCGAGGAACCCGCCCGCGCTGCATAGCGGGTGAGGGTCGTGCCGAGGGTGTAGTCAGGGCGGCACGTCCGTCGTGGGTATGACCGAGAAGCCTCGGACCCGGCGCGCAGCTCGCCCTATGCACCCTCACCCGCCGCAACTCCCCGGCTTTCCGCAGCGAATCGCGAGGTAACGCCAGACGGGATTCGTCCGCGCCTCGCGTATTGCTGGACGACAGTCCGGCGCTCAGCGAGTACGGCCGATCGCCGGCCTACAGCTAGATCGGAAGCTTTATCGGTTCCGCGCGCTCGTCGGCGTGCATCAAGGCGGATGGTGTCCGGATATGAAGAAGGCCCCCAACATATAAAAGGGCCATAATTTGTTTCCCGAGGGGGGCAATAACCCCCACCCCCAAAAACCGGCA
>NZ_JBHXMY010000258.1:0-8037 GCF_042720195.1 Nocardia sp. NPDC058497
GTGGGGCCCGGCAGGCCAACGGGCCGCCCCCGTCGGGGCCGGGCCCTTCGTCCGGCGTCTATTCCTCGTCGAGCAGCAGGTCGGCGGCGGCCGCCTCGTCGACGACCCAGGTCGTCGACTCGATGCCGACGGCGCCCGCCGACGGGACATCGTCGGGGGAGGCACCGTTGACGGCGGCGGCGACCGCGGCGGCCTTGCCGGTGCCGCTGACGACGAGCATCACGTGGCGGGAACGGTGGATCGCCGGGAGGGTCAGGCTGACCCGGGTCGGCGGCGGCTTCGGGCAATCATGCACGGCGACAACGTAATCGTGCTGTTCCCGGATGGCGGGGGAGTGCGGGAACAGGGAGTCGATGTGGCCTTCGGGACCCATGCCGAGAACCGTCAGGTCGATCTCGCCGCGCTCGTCGAGCTCGGCGTGGATCGCCTGGGCATAGGCGGCGGCCGCTGCCTCCGGGGAGCCGTAGGTGCCGTCGGAGGCAGCGATCGGGAAGACGTGGGCCGGGTCGAGCGGGACGAAGTCGAGCAGCGCCTGCCTGGCCTGGAGTTCGTTGCGATCCGGGTCGTCCGCCGGGACGAAGCGCTCGTCGCCCCAGTAGACGTAGAGCTTGGACCAGTCGATGGCGCCCGGATTCTGCCGGACCCGCTCGAGCAGGCGGATGCCGTCGCTGCCGCCGGTCAGCGACACCGAGGCGGTGCCTCGTTCTGCTTGGGCCGCGACGATCACGTCGACGAATCGTTCGGCGGCGGCATCGGCCAGACCGTCGGCGTCGTCGTGGACCTCGACGGTATTGGCGGGGAACTCGGCACCGAGCTCGTCGTGCACGTCGATGTGGTCACTCATAGGTCACCTTCTCGATTCCGGCGAGTGCCTCGGCGTAGATCTCGTCGGCATCGAGCCGGCGCAGTTCCTCGGCGAGGCAGTCGCGAGTTTCCCGGCGCGCCAGCGCGATGCGCTGATCGGGTTCACCGGTGCGGGTCAGCGTTGCTGTTCTTCCTAGTTGCGGGCGGCTGATGGCGATCGAATCCGTGCCGCGGTGCAGCTCCACCCGCAGCTCACCCGTCCTGCGGACGACGGGACAACTCAGACGCGAAGCCAGCCAGCCGGCGAGCGTGTCCAGGGCGGGCTCGCTGGCCAGCCCGGACACGGTCACCGCGGTGACCGGCTCGAACGGCGGCTCGTCCAGTGCCGCGGCCAGCAGCGCACGCCAGTAGGTGATCCGGCTCCACGCCAGGTCGGTATCGCCCACCGCGTAGGAGTCGCGGCGCTTCTTGATGGCGGCCTGCGGATCGGGCGCGAAGGTGGCGTCGGTGATCCGGCGCTTGGCCAGCTTGCCCACCGAGTCCAGCGACGGGAACTCCGGCGCGCCACGCGGCCACCACGCCACCACGGGGGTGTCGGGCAGCAGGAACGGCGTGACGACGCTGCTCTCGTGGTTCACCAGCGGGCCCTGCAGGCGCAGCACGATCACCTCGGCCGCACCGGCGTCACCGCCGACCCGGATCTGGGCGTCGAGGCGGGTATCGGCGTCGCGGTCGCCGCGGGCCAGCACGATCACGCGGCACGGGTGTTCGCGGCTGGCGTCGTTGGCGGCGTCGATCGCGTCCTCGGCCTCGGAGGAATCCAGCGTGCAGACCACCAGGGTAAGCACCCGGCCCTGGGTGATCACGCCGTTGGTCTCGCGCAGCTGCACCATCCGTTTGCCGACCTCGACGGTGGTGGTGTCGGGCATGTCGACGATCACGGACGCCGCCATTCCCGCCCGCTGCGCGCGAGCATCTCATCGGCCGAGGTGGGACCCCAGGTGCCCGCCTCGTAGGGTTCGGGCTTGCCCTCGGCCGCCCAGTGCTCGAGCACGGGATCGAGGATGCGCCAGGACAATTCGACCTCCGCGTTGACCGGAAACAGCGAGGGCACCCCGAGCAGCACGTCCAGGATCAGCCGCTCGTAGGCCTCGGGGGAGGACTCGGTGAACGCCTCGCCGTAGCTGAAGTCCATGTTCACATCGCGCACTTCCATGCCCGAGCCCGGCACCTTGGAACCGAAGCGCAGGGTGATGCCCTCGTCCGGCTGCACCCGGATGACCAGCGCGTTCTGCCCGAGTTCCTCGGTCATGGTCTGGTCGAACGGCAGGTGCGGCGCGCGTTTGAAGATCACCGCGATCTCGGTGACCCTGCGGCCCAGGCGTTTTCCGGTGCGCAGGTAGAACGGGACACCGGCCCAGCGGCGGTTCTCCACGTGCAGGGTGATCGCGGCGTAGGTCTCGGTCCGCGACTGCGGGTCGAAACCGTCCTCCTCGTGCAGGCCGACCACCTGCTCGCTGCCCTGCCAGCCCTCGGTGTACTGGCCGCGCGCGGTCGTCTCGTCCAGTGGCGCGACGAGTTTGGTCGCCGAGAGCGCCTTGATCTTCTCGGTGGTCAGCTGCTCCGGCTCGAAGGAGGTGGGCTCTTCCATCGCGGTCAGCGCCAGCAGCTGCAGCAGATGGTTCTGGATGACGTCACGCGCGGCGCCGATCCCGTCGTAATACCCCGCGCGCCCGCCCAGGCCGATGTCCTCGGCCATGGTGATCTGCACGCTGTCGACATAGTTGGCGTTCCACAGCGGCTCGAACAACTCGTTGGCGAAGCGCAGCGCCAGGATGTTCTGCACCGTCTCCTTGCCGAGGTAGTGATCGATGCGGAAGACCTGCTCCTCCGGGAAGACCCGGTTGACCAGCGCGTTGAGTTCCTTGGCGCTGGCCAGGTCGTGCCCGAAGGGCTTCTCGATCACCACCCGCCGCCACGGCAGGTAGCCGTCGGCGTCGGTGCCGACCGGCTGGGCCAGCTTGTGCTCGGAGAGCTGGTCGAGCACCACCGGGAACATGTTCGGCGGAATCGACAGGTAGAAGGCGTAATTGCCGCCGGTGCCGCGGGTCGCGTCCAGGGTCCGCAGGGTGTCGGCGAGGGTCGCGAAGGCCGCGTCGTCGTCGAAACTGCCCTGGACGAACCGCAGGCCTTCGGCCAGGTGGTCCCAGACCTCCTGGCGAAAGGGGGTGCGTGCGTGTTGCTTCACCGCGTCCAGGACGACGGCGGCGAAGTCTTCGTCGGCGTAGTTACGCCGGGCGAACCCGACCAGGGCGAAACCAGGGGGCAACAGCCCCTGGTTCGCCAGGTCGTAGATGGCCGGCATCAGCTTCTTGCGGGACAGATCTCCGGTGACACCGAAGATCACCATGCAGCAGGGTCCCGCGATGAAGGGAACCCGTTTGTCTCGTTCGTCGCGCAGCGGGTTATGCCACAGCCCCGCCGCCCGATCCGTCGATGCTGTGCCGGCCATCGGGTCAGTTGCCCCCCGCCGCCGCGGTGCGCAGTTCGCCGGTGGTGGCTTCGAGCAGTTCGTTCCACGCCGACTCGAACTTGTCGACGCCCTCGCGCTCGAGCAGCGCGAACACATCGTCGAGGTCGATGCCGACCGCCGCCAGGTCGGCGAAGACCTGCGCGGCCTCGGTGGCCCGGCCGCTGAGCGTGTCACCGAGCACCTCGCCGTGATCGGCGAAGGCCTGCAACGTCTTCTCCGGCAGGGTGTTCACCGTGTTCGGGCCCACCAGCTCGGTGACGTACAGGGTGTCGGCGTAGTCCGGGTTCTTCACCCCGGTCGACGCCCACAGCGGACGCTGGCGGTTGCCGCCCTGCGCGGCCAGGTGGTTGTAGGTGGAGGTGTGCGCCCCACCGTCGAACACGTCCTGGTACTCGGCGTAGGCCAGCCGGGCGTTGGCGACGCCTGCCTTGCCACGCAGCGCGAGCGCCTCCGGTGTGCCGATCGCGTCCAGGCGCTTGTCGATCTCGGTGTCCACGCGGGAGACGAAGAACGAAGCGACGGAATGGATCTTGGCCAGATCGTGGCCGCCGATCTTGGCGTTGCGCAGACCGTCGAGGTAGGCGCCCATCACCGCGCGGTAGCGCGGCACCGAGAAGATCAGCGTCACGTTGACGCTGATGCCCTCGCCGATCACGGCGGTGATGGCGGGCAGGCCCGCCTCGGTGGCCGGGATCTTGATGAACAGGTTGTCGCGGTCGACGATCTTCCACAGCTCGATCGCCTGGGCGACGGTCTTGTCGGCGTCGAAGGCGAAACGCGGGTCGACCTCGATCGACACGCGGCCGTCGACGCCACCGGTGGCCTCGAACACCGGGGCGAGCACGTCGCAGGCGGCGCGCACGTCGTCGGTGGTCATGGTGCGGATCGCGGCGTCGGCGTCGGCGCCCTGGGCGGCAAGCTCTTTCAGCTGACCGTCGTAGTCGTGGCGCTTGCTCATGGCGGCCTGGAAGATGCTCGGGTTCGTGGTGACACCGACGACGCTGCGGGTCGCGACCAGGTCGGCGAGATTGCCGGACTTGATCCGATCACGGGACAGATCGTCGAGCCACACCGAGACCCCCGCGGCCGAGAGCGCGGCGAGATTCTCGTTCTGTGCCATTGGTTTTACCCCTTCACCTTGTCGGTCGAACGCAGTGCGGCGGCGACGACGGCATCGGCGGTGATACCGAATTCGCGGAACAGGGTCTTGAAGTCGGCCGAGGCACCGAAGTGATCGATGCCGACGACCTCGCCCGCGTCACCGACGAACCGGTGCCACGGCATCGCGATACCGGCCTCGACGGCCACCCTGGCACGCACCGAAGGCGGCAGCACCTCGTCGCGGTAGCCCTGCTCCTGCGCGTCGAACCATTCCACACACGGCATCGAGACCACGCGGGTCGGGATGCCCTGCTCCTCCAGGGTAGTGCGCGCGGCGACCGCGAGCTGCAGCTCGGAACCGGTGCCGATCAGGATGACCTGCGGGGTCCCGGTGGAGGCCTCGGCCAGCACGTAGCCACCCTTCTTGACACCCTCGTAGCTGGTGCCCTCCAGGGTCGGGATGTCCTGACGGGTCAGCGCCAGCGCGGACGGGCCGTCCTGGTGCGGGGCGTCGAAGGTCTTGAAGTGCGAGATGTGCTCGTCGGAGTCGCGCTCGAGGATGGTGCGCCAGGCGTGCACGGTCTCGTTGGCGTCGCCGGGGCGCACGACATTGAGGCCGGGGATCGCGCGCAGCGCGGCCAGGTGCTCGACCGGCTGGTGGGTCGGGCCGTCCTCGCCGAGACCGACGGAGTCGTGGGTCCAGACGTAGATGGCGGGCACCCGCATCAGCGCGGCCAGGCGAACGGCCGGGCGCATGTAGTCGGAGAACACCAGGAAGGTGCCACCGTACGGGCGGGTCGGGCCGTGCAGCGCGATGCCGTTGAGGATCGAGCCCATCGCGTGCTCACGGATACCGAAGTGCAGGGTGCGGCCGTAGGGCTGCGCCTTCCACATGCCGGTCGAGATCGACTCGGGGCCGAAGCTCGGCTGGTTGGGCATGGTGGTGTTGTTGGACTCGGCCAGGTCGGCCGAACCGCCCCACAGCTCGGGCAGCTCGTCGGCGACGGACGCCAGGAACTTGCCGGAGGCCTTGCGGGTGGCCATGCCCTTCGGGTCGGTCTCGAAGGTCGGCAGCGCCTCGACCCAGCCCTTGGGCAGCGAGCGGGTCTGCAGGCGGTCGAACAGGGTCTTGTTCGACGGGTTCGTCTCGGCCCACTTGTCGAAGTCCAGCTGCCACTTCGCCTTGGCCTCGGCACCGCGGGCCAGGGCCTGGCGGGTGTGCTCGATGACGGCCGGGTCGACGTCGAAGGACTTCTCGGGATCGAAGCCGAGCGCCTTCTTGACCGCGGCGACCTCGTCGGCGCCCAGCGCCGCGCCGTGCGCGCTACCGGTGTTCATCTTGTTCGGAGCGGGGAAGCCGATGATGGTGCGCAGGATGATGATCGACGGCTTGTCGGTGACCGCCTTGGCCGCCTCGATGGCCGCCTCGATCGCCACGACGTCCTCGCCGCCCTCGACGATCTGCACATGCCAGCCGTAGGCCTCGTAGCGCTTGGCGACGTCCTCGGTGAAGGCGATGTCGGTGTCGTCCTCGATGGAGATCTCGTTGTCGTCGTAGATCACCACGAGGTTGCCCAGCTGCTGGGTGCCCGCGATCGAGGAGGCCTCGGCGGTGACGCCCTCCTGCAGGTCGCCGTCGGAGGCGATGGTGTAGATGAAGTGGTCGAACGGGCTGGTGCCCGGCGCCGCTTCCGGATCGAACAGGCCACGCTCACGACGGGCGGCCATCGCCATGCCGACCGCGGAGGCCAGGCCCTGGCCCAGCGGGCCGGTGGTGATCTCGACGCCGTCGGTGTGCCGGAACTCGGGGTGGCCCGGGGTCAGCGAACCCCACTGGCGCAGGTGCTCGAGGTCGGTCAGCTCCAGGCCGAAACCGGCCAGGTAGAGCTGGATGTAGAGGGTGAGGCTGGAATGCCCACAGGACAGCACGAACCGGTCGCGGCCGACCCAGCGCGGTTCCGCGGGGTCGTGGCGCATCGTGCGCTGGAAGAGGGTGTAGGCGACCGGCGCGAGGCTCATCGCGGTACCGGGGTGCCCGTTGCCCGCCTTCTGCACGGCATCGGCGGCGAGGACGCGGGCGGTATCGACGGCCTTGGTGTCGAGGTCCGTCCAGTCGCTGGGGTAGTTCCGCTGAGTGAGGGCGCGAATGTCGTCTGTGACTGACACGACCGTGGTTCTCCTGACCTGTGGTTTCGTCGACGGCGATACATGGCAGCTGCGATGGTGTCGGATGCGGACCGCACGCGGCCGTGGGTGCGTACCGATGTACATCCACACCCTAGTGGTGGTGCTCGGTGGGACCGGCGCGAACCCTGGTTGTGAGTGTAGTGCGGACCTGGGCGTCGTCTCCCGGTGTGGGCGGCATCGATCGGCGGGCAGCGCGGTGGGGGGTCCGCGGTGCCGTTCACCTGCATGTCGATGCCGGTTCACCGGGGGGTGGGGCCTCGTGACGGCCGTGTGAGCGGCAGTGACCGTGCCCACGGTGGCAGGGCCCTGGCGTGGAGCGGCACCGGCGTGGGTCTACCATCGTCTGTAGTAGTGGCCGCGCCGCAGCCGCGCGCTACTGGTTCCAATGCCGGATGCGAAGCACAGTGTGCGAGGAGAAACAGTGCGGATCGATCCCCAGCCGGGTAGTAGCGGTGCGCACAATTCCTCGACGGCACTGGCCGATCGCCTCACCGGGGACGGTCTCGTCTCCAAGGTACTGCGCAAGCCGCTCGCCTACATCGCGCTCACCAAGCCGCGTGTCATCGAGCTGCTGCTCGTCGCCACCATCCCGACGATGTTGCTGGCCGACCGCGGCACCGTCGACATCCGGCTGATCCTGGTCACCCTGTTCGGTGGCTGGATGGGCGCGGCCAGCGCCAACACCCTCAACTGTGTCGCCGACGCCGACATCGACAAGGTGATGAAGCGGACCGCGCGGCGCCCGCTGGCCCGCGACGCGGTGCCGACCAGGCACGCGCTCGTCTTCGGTGTGGCACTGGGCGCGATCTCGTTTGCGTGGCTGTGGTGGCAGGCCAATCTGCTCAGCGGCGTGCTGGTCGTCGCGACGATCCTGTTCTACGTCTTCGTCTACACCAAGGGCCTCAAGCGCCGGACCTCGCAGAACGTCGTGTGGGGCGGAGCCGCTGGCTGCATGCCCGCCCTGGTCGGCTGGTCCGCGGTCACCGGGAACATCGGCTGGCCCGCGATCGTGCTGTTCGCCGTCATCTTCTTCTGGACGCCGCCGCACACCTGGGCGCTGGCCATGCGCTACAAGGAGGACTACCGGGCGGCCGGGGTGCCGATGCTGCCGGTGGTCGCGACCGAGCAGGTCGTCACCAAGCAGATCGTCATCTACACCTGGCTGACCGTGCTGGCCACGCTCGCCCTCGTCCCGGCGACCGGTGTCATCTACGCCGCTGTCGCGCTGGTGGCCGGTGCGTGGTTCCTGCTGATGGCGCATCAGCTCTACGCCGGGGTGCGGCGTGGTGAGTCGGTGAAGCCGCTGCGGTTGTTCCTGCAGTCGAACAACTACCTGGCGGTGGTGTTCTGTGGTCTGGCTGTCGACTCGGTGCTCGGCTGGACCACACTGGGTAGCCCCGTCGGGCTCTGAT
>NZ_JBHXMY010000259.1:0-8034 GCF_042720195.1 Nocardia sp. NPDC058497
GAGCTCGTGGTTTTTGAGGGTTGGGGGGGGGGGGTGTTTTGTATACGAGACAGCGTTGTGGGGGGGGGGCAGAGGGGCTCGTGGGCGTAGTCGACGCCGCGGTCGCCCCCGCCGAGCACCGCAGATTCCGGGACGAGCAGGTCCTCGAAGAACACCTCGCAGTGGCCGCCGAGCATCGACCGATCGAGGGTGTCGATATGCCTGCCCACCCGGATTCCGGGAGTGTCGGCGGGGGCGAGGAACATGGTCGCGCCACCGCGGTCACCGGGCTCGCCGGAGGTGCGGGCCATGATGACGAAGAAGCCCGCACCGTCGGCGCCGGTGATGAACCACTTGTGGCCGTTGATCCGCCAGCCGCCCTCGGCGCGCACCGCGCGGGTGGTCAGCGCCGAGGGGTCCGAGCCCGCGCCGGGCGCCGGTTCGGTCATCGCGAAGGCCGAGCGCACGTCACCGCGCGCGAGGGGCGCGAGGAACCGCTCCTTCTGCTCGGGGTCGGCGATGTGGGCGAGCATGTGCACATTGCCCTCGTCCGGCGCGGCGATGTTCAGTGCCGTCGGGCCGAACAGCGAGTAGCCCGCTTCCTCGAAGATCGGGGCGCGGTCCGACATCCCCAGACCGTGTCCGCCGTATTCGATCGGCGCGTGGGGTGCGAACACACCGGCCTCGCGCGCTGCCTGCTGCAGATCGGCGCGCAGTGCGTCGCCACCGGCGGCGGTGATGTCGCCGTCGTGCGCGTCGTCGAGCGGGATGACCCGGTCGCGGATGAAGGCGCGGGTGCGCTCGGCCAGGCGCTGCACCTCGGGCGGATGGGACAGGTCGATCGCCACGGGTCCACTCCTCGACTCGACTTGCCGAACGTTCGCTCGGCACGAAACACGCACGACACTGGCATGTGGCAATGCGAGCTGTCAATTGCCCGCTTTCATCCTCGCTGATTGTTCAGCTATTCTGAACACTATGAACGCATCGGAGGGCGAACCGACCGCGCTCGGCGCACGCCTTCGCCAAGCCAGGACCGCGGCGGGCTTGTCGTTGCGGGAGACCGCGCGCCGCATCGATGTCAGCCCGGCCACCCTCAGCGCCATCGAGACCGGCAAGACGGGCGTCCCGGTCCCCCGGCTCCACCTGCTGGCAATCGAACTCGGCACCACGACGCAGTGGCTCATCGGCGAGCAGCCGACCCGAACGCCGGTACCCCGACAGCGCGCCGCGACCGATCCGGTGCACGGGACTGCCCGCGCCTGGCGCGCGTTCCCGCCGCTGGATATCGATCCCGTCCTCGCCGCCGCCATCGACTCCTTCGTCGAAACCGGGTACCACGGCGCCACGATGCGGTCGATCGCACAGCGGGCAGGCATGAGCGTGCCGGGCGTCTACCACCACTACCGCGACAAACAGGACCTGCTGGTGCGGGCGCTCGACCTGACCATGGACGAGTTGCACTGGCGGGTCGGCGCGGCCCGAGGCGAGGCGAGTACCGGCCGCGACCGGGTGATCCGGGTCGTGGAAGCACTCGCCCTGTTCCACACCCACCGCCGCGAACTCGCCTTCATCGGCGCCAGCGAGATGCGCAGCCTGAACCCCGACAACCGACGCCGGATCACCGCGTCCCGCAACGAGATCCAGTATCTCCTCGACGAAGACATCGACGCCGCGCTCACCGAGGAGGGCCTCAGCACCGCGCACGCGAGGGCCGCGGGGCGCGCGATCGCGACGATGTGTACCGCCCTGCCGCAATGGTTCCGGCTGGACGGCCCCGCCACCCCCGAGCAGATCGCCACCGAGTACGCCGACTTCGCACTTGGATTGCTCGGCATCCGCCGGTAACGCCGATTGCGCATCAATCGTCCGTATGCCGGAAATCGCACGCACTTCTCGTCTTACGAGACTTCGTGCACCGCAACCGAAACGGCGTGGACGCGGTCGATCCGACTCCCGTCGGCGATGGTGCGGCCCGCCCCGAAACTCTCGGGGCGGACCCTTCCCCATGCACCATGCGGCGCCGCCACGTCGCACGGCAGGGTCCATGGTAGACGCGACAACCTCATCTGCCCCGCAACCACACCCGGACTACCGTGGACAACATGCTGGAGCCTGGGCTTTCCGCGGAATTCGCCGTCGATGTCACCCCGCGCGACACCGCCGCGTCGCTCGGTAGCGGCGAGGTAGAAGTACTCGGGACACCACGGGTCGTCGCCCTGGTGGAGGAAGCGACCGTCCGCGCTGTGGCCGGTGCGCTGGAGCCCGGGCAGACGACAGTCGGCACCGAGGTTGTTCTCCGGCACCGCAGGCCGAGCGTTCCCGGTGCGGGCTTGATCGTGGCCGCGCGCCTCGACGAGGTCGACGGCATCCGCCTGGCCTTCTCGGTGACCGTGCACGAGGACGGGGTGCTGGTCGCCGACGGCACGATCCGCCGCGCGATCGTCGACCGCGCGGCATTTCTGTCCCAGGCGGAGAAACGAGACTGAGCCCGAATCCGCTAGGGCGCAACGGATTCCGCGCCCAGTGCGGCGAACCATTCGAGATAGTCGGAGGTGACGGTGCGCAACCGGGCGACCGGCCAGTCGTCGGGCTGAAGTTCGCCGGGCAGGACGGGATCGGTCGTCAGGTGATCCAGACCCGCGCAGACGGCGGCGAATCTGGCTGTCGGGTCGGGGGTTTCGATGGCGGAGAGCAGCGCGTGGCCGCGGGCGGACCAGCCTGGCAGCGACCAGAGGCGGGCGGCCAGCAGCACGGGATCGTCGACGGGACGGGTGTGCAAGCGGAAGATGGTGTCGTCGAGGGCGGCGGGCCAGGCACGGTCGAGGTTGGCCGGGCGCATCCAGACGCCCTCACGGAGTTCGGCCAGGCGCAGTGACAGCAGTGTCGCGCGCAGGGCGGCGCGGTCGGCGGCGGGACGGCCGGTGGCGGTGACGACCACCTGTTCCCAGTCGCCGGTCCACGGGCGGGTCGGCGGCGCGGCGAGTTCGGTGCGCCGCGCGCGCAGTGCCGGGGTGAGGGTGTAGGCGCGGTTCTCGCGCAGCAGATCACCGGCGGCGACCATCCGGGAGACGGCGACGCGCACGGTCGTCTCCGGGTAGCCGATGGCGGTGGTGGCGGCGCAGATCTCCCGCGAGGTCATCGTCGGCGAATCGGCGGCGATGAGGATGCGGACCAGCGCGGAGCGGGCCGACACCGGACGGACATCGGTATCGGAGCCGGTCACAGGGGGTTGCACGGGTCGAGTCTACATATTTCACTATTGCCACGGTCGTTTGTTATCTGTAACGTTACCGAGCATCAGTCGCCTCGCCGGCGTCGTCGACGACAAGGAGCTCCCCCTATGACAGCCACCTTCCCGCTGGCCGGGCGCACGATGATCATGTCCGGCGGCAGCCGCGGCATCGGCCTGGCCATCGCTGTGGCCGCCGCGCGCCAGGGCGCCAATATCGCACTGCTGGCCAAGACCGACGTGCCCGATCCCCGCCTGCCCGGCACCATCCACACCGCGGCCGCCGAGATCGAGGAGGCCGGCGGTCAGGCGCTGGCCGTGGTGGGCGACGTCCGCGACGAGGCCTCGGTGGCGAACGCCGTCGCCCAGACGGTGGAGCGGTTCGGCGGCATCGACTACTGCGTCAACAACGCCTCGGCGATCGCACTGGCCTCCACCGAGGAACTGCCGATCAAGCGCTTCGACCTGATGCAGCAGATCCAGATCCGCGGCACCTACCTGCTCTCCAGCGCCTGCCTGCCGCACTTGCGGCAGAGCGAGAACGCGCACATCCTGAGCCTGTCGCCGCCGCTGAACCTCGCCCCGCACTGGCTCGGCGGGCACCCCGCCTACATGGTGGCCAAGTACGGGATGTCGCTGCTCACGCTGGGCTGGGCCGCCGAATACGCCGAACACGGCGTCGCCGCGAACTGCCTGTGGCCGGAGACGCTGATCGCGACCGCCGCGGTGCAGAACCTGCTCGGCGGCGTCGACGCCAACGCCAAGGCCCGCACCCCGGAAATCGTAGCCGACGCCGCCGTCGCCATCCTGGGCCGCGATGCCCGCACGACGACCGGCAACACCTTCCTCGATGTCGATGTCCTCGCGGCCGAGGGCATCACCGATCTGTCCGGCTACGGCGGGTCGGGCGAGCTCGAGTACGACATCTTCGTCGACCCGCCGCAGGCCTGACCGGGCGCGCTGGATCAGCTCTCCGCCGCCGCGGTGATCTGATCCAGCGACACCGCCGAGACCATTCGATCTGCGGAGCTGGTCACGCAAACCGTCCTTGACAGCCCCGTCGGCGGCCTCGATGTCCGGAAATCGCCGGGTAACTGTTCGACACCGACCGGCTGTCGAATTGTGACCAGCCCGCGTCCGTTTTGTCCGGATACCCTGAGAGGGTGCAGATCGAGGTGACGCCCCTACCCGGGGTCGGTGTTCGCAAGGATTTCCCGGTGCGCAAGGGCGGCAGGCGCATCGGTGTCGTCGAGCACCGGGACGGCTCGATCGATCTGATCGTCGGCAGGCCGGGCAATCCCGATGCCACCGATCAGATCGCCCTGTCGGGCGCGGAGGCGTCGGCGCTGGCCAGCCTGCTCGGCGCACCACAGGTGGTCGCCCAGCTCGAGGCCGAACATCGCGAGTTCGACGGGGTCAGCACCGGCCAGTTCCCGATCGCGGCCCACTCGCCCTACGACTGCCGCACGCTCGGCGACACCAGGCTGCGCACCCGCACCAAGGCCTCGATCGTCGCGGTGATGCGATCCGGCGCGGTCATCGCCTCACCCGGGCCGGAATATGTGTTCGCGGCAGGCGATGTGCTCATCGTGGTGGGGTCGGCCGACAGCCTGAAAGCCGCCGCGCAAATCCTGCACGACGGCTGAGCGGACGGAATCTATCGGCGGTGCAACGACCGAACGGTGACCGCGCCCCACACCACCAGCCGCACCGCGGCCGCCATGTAGAAGACATACGCCAGCAGGACAAGGACGGGACCGTAACTGCCCGCCCAGTCCCCCAGCCGCAACAGCGCGGCGAGGCCGAGACCGACCAGGACGAGGCCGATGATCAGCCCGGGCATCGCCAGCGGAGCGATGGCCGATTCGACGGACGGAGTCGCGGTGACGCGGCGATCTCGGCCGGTAACTGACAGATTGCTGTTCGGTTCGAAGTAGATGCTGCTCATAACCATGAGGTCCCTTCGGCGGCCGTCCCGACACGGCCGGTTGGTGATCCGCAGGGGATCTTTCGAGGCCGGTCGCGCCGTAACGGACAGGCGGGGCGTTCGTGACGGAAAGTCCCAGACGACCTTCCCGATGATCACGAACGGTTAACGTTCAGCAATTACGAGCGTGCCAGCTCGGGCAGCCGAATGACAGGCAGTGTGACCTGTGTCACATCGAACACTCGTGCGACACGAAGTGATAACGCACGTTACATTTCGGGCAAACACCCCTCGGAACTGGCGAAATCCCTGCGCAACTGGACATTTGGCCAACAGGCGCACAGCGATGTTATTTATCGAACCGTTACACCCCTGACGTGGGACAACGCAGAGCGGCGCACCGCAGCCCACCCGGAACCTCGACACGACAGCGTAACGCCGGCGAACGGCCCGCAGCGCCCCACGCGCAGCGGAACCGACACGCCTGGAACAGTTTTCGGGTATCACCGACAGCGAAACCATGCCGTCACCCCGGAATTCTCCTACGATGGGCGGCGGCACAACACCAGCACTGTGTGAGGGGTCGTCGAACGATGAGCGACAACGCGAAGGTGATCGACCAGTCCAATCCCAGCATCGCCCGGGTCTACGACTATCTACTCGGCGGCAAGGACAACTACGAGGTCGACCGCGCGGTCGGCGACCACTTCAAGCTGAATCTGCCCGGATCCGTGGCGATCGCGACCACGAACCGGCAGGCCCTCACCCGCGCGGTGCGCGAGATGGCCGAGGCCGGGCTGACCCAGTTCCTCGACTTCGGCAGCGGCCTGCCCACCGCCGACAACGTGCACCAGGTCGCGCAGCGGATCAACCCCGACGCCCGTGTCGTCTACATCGACAACGACCCGATCGTGCTCGCGCACGGCCGCGCGCTGCTGGCCACCAACGACAACACCACCGTCGTGCAGGCCGACGTGCGCGATTCCGCGGGCATCCGCGCCGACGCGGAGGTGAACCGGCTCATCGACTTCGACAAGCCGGTCGCGTTGATCTTCAGCGCCATCCTGCATCACCTCAACGACGACGAGGACCCGCGGGCGATCGTCGAGTACTGGACCGACCAGATCCCGGTCGGTAGCAGCGTGTTCATCACCCACTTCCGGTCCGGGCACAACACCGAGACCGCCGCGGCCGAGGCGAAGCTGCAGTCCACCTTCGGCCGTGGCCGCTGGCGCACCGACGACGAGATCGCCGACCTGTTCGGCGATCTGCACCTGCAGGAACCGGGCGTTGTCGCGGCCGCGCTGTGGCGTCGGGACGAGCCAGGCGGCGACGGGAAGCCGCGACTCGTCTCGCCCGCTCCCACGCTGTCGGTGTGGGAGGAACTCATCGTGGCGGCCATCGCCGACAAGCGGTAGGGCGGTTCGTCCGACTCGCGAATATCGGCGAATTTCCGGCGACGACATCACGTCCGTTCGCACGGGTGAACGTGCCACGTTCGGCTATCTTGTGCATCTAGTTTTCTCGATGCTGCTGGATCGTTCGTGTCGCTTCGCCGCAATCACATGCCGCGTGAGATCCACGCCTCGTGTTTCCGGCGACCCTCATCAGACGAAGGACGCCGGTCACCATGCCCGCACCCGTTATCCTCCACGGCCGCATCGTACGGCTGGAACCCCTTGCGCCCCAGCATGTTCCCGGTCTGGTCGCGGCTGCCGCCGCGCTCGGACCGGCCGGGTTCACCATCGTCCCCCACGGTGAGCAGGAGGCGCGCACCTACGTCTTCCAGGCCGAGGCCGCGCAGCTGGCCGGCACCGTCCTGGCCTTCGCGATCGTCACCGTCGACGAGGAGTGCGTGGTCGGGGCGACCAGGTTCACCCGGCTCGACTACTGGCAGGGTCCGCTGACCTGGCCGCTGTCGGCCGAACCCGTCACCGCCCTGCCCGGCGGGGCGATCCCCGACGCGGTGGAGATCGGCAACACCTGGCTGATGCCCGCGGTCCGCGGCGGCCTGGTGAACCTCGAAGCCAAGCTGCTCATGCTCACCCACGCCTTCGACGGCTGGGGTGTGCGCCGGGTGACCTTGCGTGCCGACGCCCGCAACCTGCGCTCGCGTGCCGCGATCGAGCGCCTCGGCGCGGTGAGCGACGGTGTGCGCCGGGCACATTCGCGTGGGCTCGACGGCGCGGTGCGCGACACCGCGTTCTATTCGATCCTGCACGACGAATGGGCGGGGGTGCGGCTGCGGATCACCGAGCAGCTGGCCGCCCGCGCCACGGTGCCGCGCGCGCCGCTCATCCCGGCGACCGCCGAGGCGTTGCGGCCCTTGACTTCTCCGATCGGCTGACCGGAGTCACTTCGGCACGGACTCGATCCGCTCGACGATGATCTCGGCGAGTTCGTGCGGGCGCTCCTCGGGCAGCCAGTGCGAGGCGCCCTCGATCACTTCCAAGCGATAGTCGCCGGTGACGTAGCGCTCGGTCAGTTCGGCGCCACGGCGGGTCAGTGCCGTGTCGGCGGAGCTCCAGACGTGGGTTACCGGCACCCGGACCGGTGCCGATAGGGCGCGCGGCCCGGCCAGCAGGAGCGCACGGTACCAGTTCAACGAACCGGTGAGCGCCCCGGAATCGACGATCTCGCTGTGTACCCGGGCGATCGCGTCCGGTGGCATGCCGGTGCCTGCCAGTACCCGGTCCAGCAGTTCGGGCCGGGCGAGCATGAGCCGCTCGGGGAGCACCGGGAGCTGGAACAGGCCCATGTAGTACGAGCGGGCGAGTTGATCGCTGCGGAGCAGCCTGCCCACGCTCGCGCCGGGGGGGGGCCCCGACACCCGTCACGATAACACAAATGACGCGGGCGCCCCTAAGATATGTGTAAATATAGCGGGGGGGCGGAA
>NZ_JBHXMY010000260.1:0-2784 GCF_042720195.1 Nocardia sp. NPDC058497
TTTCTTGGCGTGCTCCTTTTTTTTTTATACCGCGTCGGGCGGGGCGTCGCGCCCCCCGCCCCGTGTGTTGGCACAACCATGGACCGCCCCCCCCCACTACCAAAGCGGGGCCCCGCGAAGGCGCTGAGATCGAGCGGATCAGCGCAGGATCTGGCGGGACATCACCAGACGCTGGATCTGGTTGGTGCCCTCGTAGATCTGGGTGATCTTGGCGTCGCGCATCATGCGCTCGACCGGGAAGTCGGTGGTGTAGCCGGCGCCACCGAAGAGCTGGACGGCGTTGGTGGTGACTTCCATGGCCACGTCGGAGGCGAAGCACTTGGCGGCGGCGGAGATGAAGCCGAGGTTCTTCTCGCCGCGCTCGGCGCGGGCCGCGGAGGTGTAGACCATGAGGCGGGCGGCCTCGACCTTCATCGCCATGTCGGCGAGCATGAACTGGGTGTTCTGGAAGTCCGCGATGGCCTTGCCGAACTGCTTGCGGTCCTTGGTGTAGGCGATCGCGGCGTCGAGCGCACCCTGGGCCAGGCCGACGGCCTGTGCGCCGATGGTCGGGCGGGTGTGGTCGAGGGTCTGCAGCGCGGTCTTGAAGCCGGTGCCGGGCTCGCCGACGATGCGGTCGCCGGGGATGCGGCAGTTCTCGAAGTACAGCTCGGCGGTGGGCGAACCCTTGATGCCCAGCTTGTGCTCGAGCGGGCCGACGACGAAGCCCTCGTCGTCCTTGTGGACCATGAACGAGGAGATTACTTTGGAGCCCGTATAGGCGTAGGGAAAAGAAATAAATGTGTACCACTCGGAGCGGCCGCCGTTGGTGATCCAGCACTTGGAGCCGTTGAGGATCCAGTCGTCGCCGTCGGCCTTGGCGCGGGTACGCATGGCCGCGGCGTCGGAACCGGCCTCACGCTCGGACAGCGCGTAGGAGGCCATCTTGCCGTTCACCAGGTCACCGAGGACCTTGTGCTTGAGCTCCTCGGAGCCGTTGAGGATCAGGCCCATGGTGCCGAGCTTGTTGACGGCGGGGATCAGCGAGGAGGAACCGCAGACGCGGGCGACTTCCTCGATCACGATGCAGGTGGCGACCGAGTCGGCGCCCTGGCCGCCGTAGGCCTCGGGCACGTGCACGGCGTTGAAGCCGGCGGCGTTGAGGGCGGTCAGCGCCTCCTCGGGGAAGCGGGCGTTGCCGTCGACGTCCTTGGCGTAGGGAGCGATTTCCTTCTCGGCGAGGCCGCGGATGGCCGCACGGAGCTCATCGTGGAAGTCCTCGAGCTGGAACAGGTTGAAATCCGGGTTTCCCGCCATCGGGCACACTCCTGGTCGTGGTGGTGATCGCTGCGGTCAACAGCGTGTCTTGCATCGGCACCGAGTGCCAGTTCGACTTGGATTATACGCCCGGCACTCTATCGCTACATGGGGATATACCGGTGGCACTCAGTGTCACCTCATGCTCCAGCCGCCGAAGCGGCGCTCACAGGTTACCGAGCTGGGCGGTGATCAGGTCGGCCACCTTGCGCGGCGGCATGTCTCGCGGGAAGACCGCGAGAACCAGCTCCTCGCGGGGCGCGGGCTCCTGTCGGCCACGTGGGATCAGGGCCAGTTCGGTGCGCAGATCGGTGACGGCGGCCGCCGACTCGCCACGCACCATCCGGCGCAGCAGATAGTTGTGTGTCGCGGTGACCGCCGCGGTGAACTGCACGCGCGCCAGGTCCGGCACGTCGGGCAACTGCTCGCGCAGGAAGTCGGTGAACAGGCGCTCGTACCGGAACACCGTCACGATCTCGCGCTCCCGCAACGCGGGCACCCGCCGCACCACCTGATATCGGCGCGCGGCGATGTCACGCCACTGCGTGAACCGCTCGAACACCCCGATCACGGCCTCGCACACCGCATCCCATGGATCGCCCTCGGCCCGCGCCAGCGAATCCTCGGCCAGGGCGAGCTGGAATTCGTGATCGGCGAAGATCACGTCTTCCTTGGACCGGAACTGCCGGAAGAAGGTCCGCCGGGAAATCCCCGCCGCCACCGCGATCTCGTCCACCGTCGTCGCCTCGTACCCCCGCTCGGCGAACAACCGCAACGCCTGATCCACCACCGTGAGCCGGAACTGCGCCGCATCGTCGTGTGCCACCCGACCACCGTAGTCACCGGCCACGACAGGTCCCGACCGGGTTCTAGCCCAGCAGCTTGGTGCGCAGGGCGGCGTCCTTGTCGAGGACCATCTGCTCGAGGCCGGCCTGGAACTGCTCCATGCGGGTGCGCAGCGCCGCGTCATGGGCGGCGAGGATGCGGACGGCCAGGAGGCCCGCGTTGCGGGCGCCGCCGATGGAGACGGTGGCTACCGGGACGCCTGCGGGCATCTGGACGATCGAGAGCAGGGAGTCCATGCCGTCGAGGTACTTGAGGGGGACGGGGACGCCGATGACCGGGAGCGGGGTGGCCGAGGCGACCATGCCGGGGAGGTGGGCGGCGCCGCCCGCGCCGGCGATGATGACCTGGAGGCCGCGGCCCGCGGCGTCCCTGGCGTAATCGAGCATGCGCTGGGGGGTGCGGTGCGCGGAGACGACGCCGACCTCGAAGCGGATGCCGAACTCGGCCAGTGCCTCGGCGGCGGCCTCCATCGTCGGCCAGTCGGAATCGCTGCCCATGATCAGGCCGACCTGGGGTCCGGTGGTGGTCACATGCGCTCCTGTGTTGTCGGCGGCTGGCGCCGCGGGTTTTCGGCCTCGTGACCTCGCATCCGAGGGGGGGAAATACCCCCTGGGCGGTCCGAGTCGCCCCCCCGCTTCGCTG
>NZ_JBHXMY010000260.1:2794-8014 GCF_042720195.1 Nocardia sp. NPDC058497
TGTAACTCTTCTCATTTTTTGTGTGGGTTTAGCGACCCCTTGTTTTTCTTCCTCTATAACCTACCTCCTTGCCTTTATTTCTTATGCATTTTTGTTCCGTCTCGCCCCTCGGATGCGAGGCGGCCGAAACGTGGTGGTCACGATGAGGGTGGTCTTCAGGCTCCGTTATGGGGGTCCCAGCCGTCGGTCCAGACGGCGTGCGACATCCAGTGCGCCGCGCGTTCGGCCTGCTCCCGCACCTCGGTGACATCGTCGCCGAGGATGTTGATGTGGCCGATCTTGCGGTCGGGCCGCTCGCCCTTGCCGTACAGGTGGACCTTCGCCTGCGGCAGGCGGGCGAACAGGTGGTGCAGCCGCTCGTCCATCGACATCTCGGGCGCCTCGGCCGCGCCGAGGATGTTGGCCATCACCGTCACCGGCGCCAGCGGGCTGGTATCGCCGAGCGGGTAGTCGAGAACGGCACGCAGGTGCTGCTCGAACTGGCCGGTGCGGGCGCCGTCCATGCCCCAGTGGCCGGAGTTGTGCGGGCGCATCGCGAGCTCGTTGACCAGCACCTCGCCGTCGTGGGTCTCGAACAGCTCGACCGCCATCACGCCGACGACACCCAGCCCGGCGGCCAGTTCCAGCGCCATCGTCTCGGCGCGCGCGCCCAGCTCCTCGGACAGGTCGGGCGCGGGCGCGATGACCACCGCGCACTGACCGTTGCGCTGCACGGTCTCCACCACCGGCCAGGTCGCGGCCTGCCCGAACGGCGAGCGCGCCACCATCGCCGACAGCTCGCGCTTGAGGTCGACCTTCGCCTCGGCGAGCAGCTGCACACCGTGCGCGAGCTGGTCGGTGACCAGCCGCTCGGCCTCGGCCGCGTCGGCGGGCATCCACACGCCACGACCGTCGTAGCCGCCGCGGACCGCCTTGAGGACGAACGGCCAGCCGTGCTCGTCGCCGAAGGCGATCGCGTCGGCGGGCGCGGTGACCTCGACGAACGCGGGCACCGGCAGCCCGAGCGCGGACAGCTTGTTCCGCATGGCGAGCTTGTCCTGGGCGAAGATCAGGGCCTGCGGCGGCGGCGCCACGTTCACGCCCTCGGCGACCAGGACTTCGAGGTGCGCCGTCGGCACATGCTCGTGGTCGAAGGTCAGCGCGTGCGACCCGTTCGCCGCGCGACGCAGCGCGGACAGGTCGTCGTGGCTGCCCAGCACCACGTCAGGGGTGACCTGCGCGGCGGGGTCGTCGGGACGCTCGGCCAGCACCCGCAGACGCTGGCCGAGGGCGACCGCGGCCTGGTGTGTCATACGCGCGAGCTGGCCACCACCGACCATCGTGACGGTGGGCATGGCAGACGGATCGAACGAACGTGCACTCACGTCGTGCAATGTTGTCATGTCGAAAGCGAATCTTTGCGACCGGTACACTCGGAACTCGTGTCAATCGTCGACGACGTGGTCAGCGTCCTTCCCCCGCGCCTGCGCGAGCTAGCGTTCCGGCAAAAAGAGCTGATCAAGTTCGCCATCGTCGGCGCAACGACGTTCGTGATCGACAGCGGCCTGTTCTACCTGCTGAAATGGACGGTCCTAGCCGAGAAACCGGTCACCGCCAAGATCATTTCCGGCGTGGTCGCGGTGATCGCGTCCTACATTCTCAACCGCGAATGGTCGTTCAAGAATCGCGGCGGGCGAGAGAAACATCACGAGGCGTTGCTGTTCTTCGGTGTCAGCGGCATCGGCGTGATCCTGAGCAATATCCCGCTGTGGATCTCGAGCTACGTGTTCGACCTGCGGCAGCCGAACGTGAGCTTTCTGGCCGAGAACGTCGCCGACTTCGTCAGCGCGTTCATCATCGGCAACCTGCTGCAGATGGCGTTCCGGTTCTGGGCGATGCGCCGCTGGGTGTTCCCCGACGAGATGAACGAGATCGTCGCCGAGCTCGAGGACCTGATCGAGGAAGAGCAAGAGCACCTCGGCCACAGCTGAGTGTCAGCGCGGCTCGGTCAGCGTCGCGTTCGGCGGCCGGTTGACCTTCGAGCCGAGGAACACCGCGAACAGCGCGGGACGGCGACGCTGGAGCTCGAGACGGCCACCGTCCGCTTCCACCAGGGCACGAGCCAGTGCCAGGCCGACACCGGTCGACCCGCCCGCCGAGAACCCACGGTCGAAGATGTGCGGCGCGAGCTCGTCGCGGATGCCTTCCCCCTCGTCGGCCACCTCCACGCAGATCAGCGGATCGCGTGAGCTCATCGTCGGCACCGTGCGCACCGATACCGTGCAGGTGCCACCCCCGTGCATCAGGGCATTGTCGACCAGCACCGCCACGGCCTCGCGCAGCCGCGACCCGGTGATGGGGGCACGCAGAGACTCGTCGCCGATCAGGCGCAGCTCGCGGCCCTCCTCCGTGAAGGGGTGGGCCCACTCGGCCATCACGCCGCGCAGTTCGGCCATCACCGGGACGGGATCGCGGTCGGCGGCGTCCTCGTCGCGGGAGGCGCGGACCAGGTCGTCGATGGCCTCGGTGAGCCGGTCGACCTGGGCCATGGCCTCCTCTGCCTCGTGCACGACCTCGGGATCGGCGTGCGTGGACAGCTCGTCCAGGCGCAGGCGCACCGCGGTCAGCCGGCTGCGCAGCTGATGCGAGACGTCGGCGACCAGCGCGTGCTCGCGTTGCAGGCGGCCCGCGATCTCGACGGTCGCCGAGTCGAGCACGTCGGAGACGCGGTCGAGTTCGGCGATACCGTGCCTGCGCGGGTCGGGCCGGAAGTCGCCCATCGCCAGCCGGGCGGCGCGGGCGGCCACGTCACGCAGCGGGTCGGCGACCCGGCGCGCGGTCACCACCGCGACCGAGAACGCGGCGCCGAGGGAGGCGAGCACGGCCAGCGCGACCGCGGCCACGGCCTGCTCCTGGCGGGAGTGCATCGGCCCGGCGGGCACCTCGAGCCGCAGCGAACCCGACGTGCCCATCGACAGCGACTCGACCAGCGGATCCTCGACGTACTCGACGCCGATATCGGTGCGCGCGGCATTGTCGTGCGGCGCCGGGTAGACGATCGTCAGCTTGCCGCCCTCGGGTACCAGGGCCCGCATGGCGCGCACGTCGAGGCCGTCGTGCACGGTCCCGTCGACGCGCTCCTGGGCGATCACCTCGGCGGCGACCCGTTCCAGGCGGCTCTGCAGATCGTTGCGGGTGATGTCCTCGACCCACAGCCACGCCGTGTAGATCAGCGGCACGCCGAGCACCACCGTGGTGATGGTCAGCACGGTCAGGATCGAGCGCAGGATGCGGCGGCGCACTAGCCCCTGCTCGCGGTGGACGGCCCGTCGGTGTTCAACCGGAACCCGACACCGCGCACCGTGACGATGCGCCGCTCCGCCATCGGCCCTTCGTCGCCGATCTTGCGGCGCAACCAGGACATATGCATGTCGAGGGTCTTGGAGCCGCGCAGATCGGCGTCGCCCCACACCTCACGCAGGATCGTCTCGCGCGCCACCACCTGACCGGCCCGGTCGATGAGCACCTTGAGCAGCTCGTACTCCTTGTTGGCCAGGTTCACCTCGGCCCCGTTGACCAGCACGCGCCGCGCCGCCGGCTCTAGCCGGATCCCGCCGACCTCCACCGCGTCGTCACCGATTCCGCTGCGCCGCAGCAGGGCTCGCACCCGGGCCAGCAGCTCGGCCAGCCGGAACGGCTTGCCGACATAGTCGTCGGCGCCGGCGTCGAGACCGACGACGAAGTCGACCTCGTCGGTGCGCGCGGTGAGCATCAGCACCGCCAGATCGGCGCCGCTGGCCCTGACCTGCCTGCACACCTCGAGCCCGTCCATGCCGGGCAGGCCGAGATCGAGGATCAGCAGGTCGTGATTGCCCTCGAGGGCGCGGCGCAGCACCGCGGGGCCGAACCGCTCGACGGTGACGGTGTAACCCTCGCGGCCGAGGGCGCGCGAGAGCGGCGCGGCGATCGCCTCATCGTCTTCGGCGAGCAGTACGGCGGTCATGTGCTCAGATTACGGATGATGATCGCGGCGGGCCGCAAGCTCACCGGTAACCGCCCCACGACTGGTCACGGCGAGCGCTGCCCGCCTCGAACACCTCGTGGTAAAGCAGCGCGTGCACCTGCTGCACCTGCGGGATGTCGTCGTATTCGAGCGGTTCCTCCGACGACGAGCCGATGATCAGCGTGCCGGTACCGAGCAGCCGGTCGAACACCCCGTGTTCGAACTGCACGCTGGAGATGCGGCTGAGCGGGATGTCGATGCCGGTGTGGGTGATCACGCCCTGGCGCACCAGCACGCGCCGGTCGGTGATGATGAAATGCGTGGACTTCCAGCTGATCACCTTGCCGACACAGCGCCACAGGATGAGCCCGAGCCAGATCAGCCCGATGAGCAGCAGCAGCACCGTGCGCACCGACCCCTCGGTATTGCGCCAGGCGAGCCCGCCGAGGAAACCGGCGATCGCGGTGCCGCCGATGAGTGTGACGACCGGCCACACCAGCATCTTCCAGTGCGGGTGACGATGCAGGATCAGTTGTTCCTCGGGCGCGAGAACGTCCTCCGGGTACCCCATGGCCGAACGATACCCCGTTGCGAGGCCGCATTTCCCGATGCCACGGCCGAGGCGATACTGTGGATTCCACGCTAGATGCCAGGTTTTGCCCAATTCTCCCTTGCTCGACACCCGACAGTGGAGGCACGCGTGACCAAAGCTCTGACTCAGCTCGAAATCCTCACCGCCCTCGAGCCGGTGGCCGAACAGAATCTCAACCGGCACCTTTCCATCGCCAAGGACTGGAATCCGCACGATTACGTCCCGTGGGACGAGGGCCGCAATTTCGCGGCCATGGGCGGAATCGATTGGGAGCCGGGACAATCCAGGCTCACCGACGTCGCCAAGGCCGCGATGATCACCAACCTGCTCACCGAGGACAATCTGCCGTCCTACCACCGCGAGATCGCCGAGAACTTCTCCCAGGACGGCGCATGGGGCACCTGGGTCGGCCGCTGGACCGCCGAGGAGAACCGGCACGGCATCGTGATCCGCGACTATCTGGTCGTCACCCGCGGCGTCGACCCGGTCGCCCTGGAAGAGGCCAGGATGATCCACATGACCCAGGGCGCGCACGCGCCGGCGAACTGGGGCGGATTCCTGGTCAATGTCGCGTATGTGACGTTCCAGGAGCTGGCCACCCGGGTCAGCCACCGCAATACCGGTCGCGTCTGCGACCACCCGATCG
>NZ_JBHXMY010000261.1:0-7979 GCF_042720195.1 Nocardia sp. NPDC058497
CTTCTCCGGGTTCATCACCGTCTTGACCATCAGCGGCATCATCGCGTTCATGATCTTGCGGGCGAACGGGCCCGGCGTCTTGCTGTGGTTGACCTTCGCCGCGCGGGCCGCGATGCCCTCCACCCTCGCTCGCCGCAGCTGCTCGTAGGCCGCGAAGGCGGCGGTGGGCGTGTCGATATCGCGCAGGCAGCGGGCCAGCTGCACGGCGCTCTCGATCGCCAGCGACGCGCCCTGACCCGAGCTGTTCGACGGCGCGTGCACCGAATCGCCGACCAGCACCATCCGGTCGCGGTACCAGTGCGGCACCGGCGGCATGATGTGCAGCGCGCCGGTGATCTCCAGGTTCTCGGCGGTGGTGCGGCGAGCGAACTCGCCACCGGGGGTGTCGGGCGCGTAGGTCTCGCGCAGCACCCGCAACCAGTGTTCGGCCGGGACCGCGCGAGCCTCGGTCAGCGAGTAGTACTGCTTGCTCGGCAGATTCGCGCCCCAGGCGACGCGGCCGTCGGCGTGCTGCCAGTACAGGTAGTAGGCCTTGGTGCCGAACGCGAACACCATGGTGTCGGCGGGCAGGTCGAGATCACAGTCGACCAGGGCGCCGAAGCCGAGCATGCCGGTGTAGTCGGGGCCGGGTGCGGCCGGGTCGATCAGGCTCCGAACCGTCGACCGGATGCCGTCGCAGCCGACGAGGATGTCGGCGGACGCGGTCGAGCCGTCGGTGAAGTGCGCGGTCACGCCGTCGGCGTGCTCGTCGACGCGCACCAGACGCTTGTCGTAGGTGAACGGCACGCCCTCGCCGACCGCGTGATCGTGCAGCGTGCGGTGCAGTTCACCGCGATCGACGACCTGCAGCGGCGGCTGATCGGCCAGCACCGGCAGGATGTGTTCGCGGCCGCCGACGGACAGCCGCATGCCCTGGACGGGCAGCGCGATCCCGCGCACGGCGTCGCCGGCGCCGATGATGTCGAGGGCCGCGACCCCGTTGGGGGCGAGCGCGAGCCCGGAGCCGATGCCGTCGGACGGCCCGGAATAGGCCTCGTAGACATGGGCGTCGATGCCTGCCAGGCGCAGGGCGGTCGCCGCGACGGGTCCGGCGATGCCACCGCCGATGACCAAGGCGGAACGGGTTGTGGACATGAGTGATCTCCAGATCTGTGTCTGCGTCACCCGGGCTATCCTGTGGTTGCCAGCCTCGTAGCCGGGTGCGCATGCGTGTGAGCACGGTGTCGGGACGGTTCTCGGACTCGGTGGGGTGTTGCCGCACACCACCGGGTCCGGGTCTTTCGGGAGCGAGTTCTAGTCGTTGCCCCTTTCGCCGAATTCGGGAATCCGGTCGGCGGGCATGCCCTCGGCATGCCACTGCCGCCACATCTGCAGGCCTTGGAAGGTGCCCGCGCGCAGTTCGTCACGCAGCGAGCGCGCCCACCGCGCTTCGGCTTCCAGCATCGCGATGCCGAATTCGGTCTCGACGAGGAACAGCCGGGGCAGGGTGCCCGCCAGGGCGGTGAGATCGGTCTTCGCGCGCTCGACGGCCTGGTCGAGCGCGGCGATCCTGATGCCGAGCAGCTCGACCACCTCGTCGGGCGGGAGCACAGCCAGGATCGACAGTCCCGCGGTGAACCGGTGATGTTCGGGTTCGGGCGAGGCGAGCAGTTCCCTGGTCCAGTCGGCCATCTCGGCGCGCCCGGCATCGGTGATCCGGTAGATCACCCGCTCGGGACGCGCGCCGTCGCGTTCGCTGCCGACGACTTCGAGGAAACCTGCCTTGGCCATGTTCTGGACGACCGTGTAGAGCGAACCCCACTTGATGTCCATGTCCTTGTCTTTGCCATGGGCGCGCAGGGTGGCGGCGATCTCGTACCGGTGCATCGGCCGCTGCACGATCACCGACAGCACGGCGAGCGCGAGCAGATTGTTCACCTTGCGCTTCGTAGCCATGACCACCTCCTTACTCGTCTACGAATATACGTTGACGAATATTCGACGGGCAAGGCCTGTCCAGCGGACTGGACGGAATCAGACCTTGGTGACCTCGACGCTGTCGGCGCCCTGCTCGAGCAGCTTGCCCGCGATATTCGACAGCGCCTCGTCGAGCAGCGCGCGGTCGGCGGGGTCGTGGTAGTTCCAGTCGTCGAGCCGATCGCCCAGCCAGCGCCGCCAGCCCGCCCGCAGCTGGTCGACCTCGCCGCGGCCCCGCTCGGTCAGCGTCAGCGTGCCCGCGTCGTCGAACAGCAGGCCGTCGCCGACGGCCTGCCGGAACAGCGGCGACAGCACCTCCACCGGCAGCCGGTGCCGGAAGGCGATGGCGTGGATCTTCGCGGGCAAACCCTGCTTGCCGTAGAGGTACACCTGCCCGAGCGCCCAGGCGGCGTCCGGGCCGAGCGAGCTGCCCGACGCCGCGATGAGCTCGGGGATGATCGGCTTCTGCGCCCTGGCCTTGCGCACGGTCGCCGCGACCGCCCGTTCCAGCTGCACCACCCGGTCGTCGGAATCGGGCACCGAGAAACCCTCGCCGATATCGCCGGCGCCGTGCCGCGCGCTGTCACGCAACCGCACCTGCGGCAGGAACCAGGCGACGGCGAACCCGAGCAGCGCGACCGGAACCACCCAGCGGAACACGTAGTTGATCGAGTTCGCGTAGGCGTCGATGACCGGCGCCGAGAGCTCGAGTGGCAACTCACGCAACACTTTCGGGTTGGCCGCCGCCTCCGGGGAGATGCCGGGCGTCTGCCGCAGCGCCTCGCTCAGCGCCGATCTGCTCTGGTTGTCGTAGAGCGTGCCGAACACCGCGGTGCCGAACGCGCTGCCCAGCGTGCGGAAGAACGTCACGCCCGAGGTGGCGGTGCCGAGGTCGGCGTAGGGCACCGTGTTCTGCACGACGATGGTGAGCACCTGCATCGACAACCCGAGCCCGGCGCCGAGGATCAGCATATCCAGCGATTCCAGCCAGACGCTGGTCTCGCGGCCCATCGTCGACATCAGGGCGAGGCCGACGGCCATCACCGCCATGCCGACGACCGGGAAATACCGGTACTGCCCGGTGCGCCCGACCACCTGGCCGGAGAAGACCGAGGTGATGAACAGGCCGACGACCAGCGGCAGCGTCCGCACGCCCGACACCGTCGCCGTCGCGCCGTCGACGTACTGCAGATAGGCGGGCAGGTACGTCATCGAGCCGAGCATCGCGAAGCCGACGATGAAGCTGAGCACCGAGGACACCGTGAACACCCGGCTGCGGAACAGCCGCATCGGCAGCATGGGCGCCACCGCCCGGTTCTCCACCATGACGAACGCGACCAGCAGGACGACAGCCAGCACGAACAGCCCAATGATCTGCCAAGAGCCCCACGGATATTCGTTGCCGCCGAACTCGAGTCCGAGGATCAGCGCCGAGACGCCGAGCGCGACCAGGCCGATGCCGAGGTAGTCGATCACCGGCCGCGCGACCGCGCGCAGATGCGGCAGCGTGCGCGCCGCCATCGCGATCATGATGATCGCCAGCGGCACATTGACATAGAAGCACCAGCGCCAGCTGGCGTGATCGGTGAACAGCCCGCCCAGGGTGGGGCCGACGACGGTCGTGATGCCGAAGACCGCGCCGAGCGCGCCCTGGTACTTGCCGCGTTCGCGCAGCGGGATGGTGTCGGCGATCAGGGCCATCGAGGTGACCATCAACCCGCCGGCGCCGACGCCCTGGATACCCCTGGCCAGGATCAGCACACCCATGCCCGGCGCCATACCGGCCAGCGCCGAGCCCGCGATGAAGATGACACCGCTGATCTGGAACAGCAGTTTGCGACCGAACAGGTCACCGAGTTTGCCCGCGAGCACGGTCGCGACGGCTTCGGCGAGCAGATAGGCGGTCACCACCCAGGCCATGTGGCCCGCGCTGCCGAGGTCGGCGACGATCGACGGCAGCGCCGCCGACACGATGGTCTGATCGAGTGCGGCCTGAGCATGCCGAGAACGACCGTCGCGAAGACGATATTGATCTTGGCCTTGCTCATCGGCTCGACGGGCTCGTCTACAGCAACACCATCCGCCATTGCCCCAGTATGGGCGTTCCGGCCTCTTCCGATACTTCAGTGACACGGCAGCAAATCGGCGCCGGAACTCAGCGCACCGCGTACTCACCCAGCCCCGGTTCGAGCGCGGCGAACGCGATCCGGGTGTAAACGCCCAGGGCCGTGGCGATCTCGTCGCCGGGTTCGCCGTCGAGGGTGCGGCGCAGGATCTCGTCGAACAGCACCCGGTGGACGCCGGCGAGCTGGGCCGCGGCGACCCGCGGGGTGATGTCGCCGGGCGCGGCGCCGGTGACCTCGGCGAGCGCACGCGCCAGCGCGGCCTCCCGGTCCTCGTGGAACTCGCGCAGCCGCGCCGTCAGCGCGGGACTGTCGGTGATCATCTTCGCGAACGGCTGCCCACTGAACCCGATCACCGGATCCTGCGCGGCCACCGCGGCGAGGTAGGCCCCGCGCAGCGCGGCCAGCGCCGATTCACCCGGTTCGCGTCCCCGCACGACCGCCGCGAGCTGTTCGGCGAAGACCTCGCCGAGGTCGAGGGCGAGGTCCTCCTTGCGTGGGAAGTAGTTGGTGACGGTCATCTTGGCGACATCGGCGGCGGCGGCCACGTCGGCGATCGTCACCTTGTCGAATCCGCGCTCGAGGAACAGCTCGGTCGCCTTGTGCGAGATCTGCTCCCTGGTCTGCTGCTTCTTCCTGGCTCTGAGCCCCTGCTGCGTCGTCATGCCGGAAGCATATCTGAAGTCGTCACAAATTTGTTCTTGACATATTTTTAGGTCCGATCTAAGTTTGTGTTCGTCGCCGCGAGCGACCCCGATCGAAGGAGACAGCGCATGCCGCACGGACCCGATATCGCAGCCCCGACCCGACGCACCGGCACCACCGACGAAGGAGCAGCCGATATGGCCCGATACACGACACTGCGAAGCCCGCTCGACGACGCGGTCCGCGAGATCCTGACCGCGCCCGAACCTCTGCCGATGCCGATCCGGCGCCAGGCCGGGCCCGCCAGCACGGCGGCGCCCGTCCCGGCGCAGCGGCGACGCGGCACCGGCTCGGCCATCCGTGGCGCGCAGACCCTGTCGACCACCGTGCGCAGGCCGCTGCGGATTCCCGGCCGCTGACCGACCGGGTGGGGGCGATCCGTCGCCCCCACCCTTCAACCCCTCCGTCGAAGCCGCCTCTGCATGGGAGTTCCTCTTGACCGTCACCGCTGATCCCATCCGCGACTACCTCACCGCCATCGCCCGCACTCCCCTGCTGACCGCCGAGCAGGAATACGCGCTCGCCGCGCGCATCGCCGCCGGCACCGCCGCGCGCGCCGAACTCGACGAGAATGCCGCCGTGGGCATCGAACTCACCGCCGCGCGGCGAGAAGAGCTGCGCCGCACGGAGATCGACGGACTGCGGGCGAAAGACCACATGGTGCGGGCGAATCTGCGCCTCGTCGTGTCCATCGCGCGGCGGTTCCCGACGAACACGGGCATGTCGCTGCTGGATCTGATCCAGGAGGGCACCCTCGGGCTGATCCGGGCGGTGGAGAAGTTCGACCACGAGCGCGGGCTCAAGTTGTCCACCTACGCGACGTACTGGATCCGGCAATCGATCGGCCGCGCCCTCACCGACCAGGGCCGCACGATCCGGCTGCCATCGAACGTGGCCGATGTCCTGCACCGGGTGATCCGCGTGCGGCGCGAGCTGGCCCATCAGCTCGGCCGCGTCGCCACCGTCGAGGAGCTGGCCACGGCCGCGGAGCTCACGGTCACCCAGGTCGAGGCGGTGCTGCGGCACGAGGCCGAGCCGGTATCGCTGCACGCGCCGATCGGCGAGGACACCGAACTGGGTGCCCTACTGCCCGATACCGCGCCCGCCCCGGCGGACACGGTCGCCGAGCGCATGCTGCCCCGCTATGTCGAGGCCGCGCTCGGCGTGCTCACCGAGCGCGAATCCGCCGTCATCCGCCTGCGGTTCGGCCTCGATCGCGGCGAGGGCCGCACCCTGGAGGAGGTGGGTTCGGAGCTGGGCGTGTCCAGGGAACGGGCCAGGCAGATCGAGGCGAAGGCGATGTCGAAGCTCCGCAGGCCCGCCTGCGCCAGTACGCTGACGGGGCTGCTCGACTGAATACTTCCTTCCGATCTTACTCCGGAGTAAGGTCGGCGCATGGCATGGAAACCAACTGACATCGCGGACCAGAGCGGGCGCACGTTCGTGATCACCGGGGCCAACGGCGGCCTCGGTACCGAAACCACCAAGGTGCTGGCAGGCAAGGGCGCCACCGTCATCATGGCCTGCCGCAACGCGGCCAAGGCCCAGCCGATCGCCGACGCCATCCCCGGTGACGTCCGGGTGGCCGCGCTCGACCTGGCCGACCTGGCTTCCGTGCGCGCGTTCGCCGAGCAGCAGGGCGAGTTCGACGTGCTGATCAACAACGCGGGCCTGATGAACATCCCGTTCTCGCGCACCGCCGACGGCTTCGAGACCCAGTTCGGCGTCAACCACCTCGGGCATTTCGCACTCACCGGCCTGCTGCTGGACCGGATCACCGACCGGGTGGTCACCCTGGCCAGCATCGCGCACAAGCAGACGCCCAAGCTCTGGATCGACGACCTCAACTACGAGAACCGCCGCTACCAGCGCAACCTCGCCTACGCCCAGGCCAAGCTGGCCAACCTGATGTTCGGCCGCGAGCTGCAGCGCAGGCTCACCGAGGCCGGGTCGGCGAAGAAGTCCTACGCGGTGCACCCCGGCGTCTCGGCGACCGACCTGTTCGCCCGCACCGAGACCGTGCTGGACCGGGTCAGCAAGCCGTTCATCAAGCTCATCGGCCACCCGCCCGCCAAGGCCGCCCACTCGACCCTGTTCGCGGCCACCGAACCGGCTGCCGACCCGACCGTCTACTGGGGTCCCAAGAAGTGGATGCAGTCCCAGGGCCCGGTCGAGCCGTGCCCGTCGAGCGCGATCTCCCGCAATCCGGAACTGCAGCGCAGGCTGTGGGAGGAATCCGAGCGGATGACGGGCATCAGCTACAAGTTCTGACGGTGGGCCACGAGCCCGGCTATGACGCCCCTCTCAGCTGCGACCTGGTCCTACGCACGCTGTAGTAGCCGGGTACCGTGGAGCGCGTGTCCGCTTCTTCTCCCCGCCCGGCGCACAATCGACCGGCCCTGATCGCGCTGGTCATCGTTGTCGCGCTGGGCTGCCTCGCGCTGGCCTGGTGGCAGTGGGAGCAGTTCGAATCGGTGTCGGGTTCGGGCCGGAACCTCGGCTACGCGATGCAGTGGCCGCTGTTCGCCGCGTTCGCGGTGTTCGCCTATGTCCGGTTCGTGCGGCTGGAACGCGAGGCCGAGAAACCGGCAACGGCACCGCGCACGGCCGAGTCCGAGGCGCCGCGCGAGATCCCCGCCGGGATCCTGCCCGAACGGCCGAAGGCCGCGCCCGCCGACGACCCGGAAACGGTCGCCTACAACCAGTACCTGGCACAACTGCACGCCAACGACATCGATGCGCAGGTCCGCTCGGCCGGTCTGCACGCCACTGAGAGGAATGCCGGGTGACCGACAACAAGACCACAGCACCGTCGCTGGAGAAGGAGACCGGCGCACCGGCGGCCAGCGTCGACACGGCCAAGATCGCCCCGGCCCTGCAGCGCTACCGGGTGCTGGCGTGGGTCACCGGTTTGTGGCTGCTGCTGCTCACCGTCGAGATGATCGCCAAGTACGGCTTCGGCGTCGACACCCCGAGCTGGATCGCGGTCGTGCACGGCTGGGTCTACTTCGCCTACCTGCTCGTCACCGCCGACCTCGCGGTGAAGGTCCGCTGGCCGATCGGCCGCACCGTCGGCACCCTCATCGCAGGCACCATCCCCCTGCTGTCGTTCTTCGTCGAGCACCGCAACGCCAAGGACGTCAAGCACCAGCACAGCCTCTGACCAGTCTCGTATAAACAACAGACGCGGCCGAC
>NZ_JBHXMY010000262.1:0-7951 GCF_042720195.1 Nocardia sp. NPDC058497
CGCACTCAAGGCAGCGGGCCTGGCCTACCGCAACCCCCAGACCATCCCCCCGATCCAGCACCTGCAACCGGTGCAGATGCTGCTGCCGAAGGTGGTGCTGCACAAGTTCGCACGCACCGCCAAGGCACCCGAATGCCTGTGCACCAATATGGGCCGCACCGCCCAGAACATCGCCGTCCTCGGCCCCCACCGGGCCCGCGACGTCATCATGCGCCCGGTCGTCAACCCCGGCCCGGTCGACCTGTTCCGCCAGGTAGAGGTAGGCGTCAACCTCGCCTTCTCCTGCGACGACGACACCGTCACCCTGGTCGTCACCGGCGGCGACCCCGACCGCTTCCCCACCCGCACCGCCCTCCAGGAACTCCTCGCCGCGGAATTTGCGGACTGGGGGTTGACCCCGCGCTTCTGGTGAGAACCCTCAGGCGGAAGGGATCGGGCAGGTCACTGCAGGAATTCGGCGAGCAGCTTCTCGACGATCTCAGGTTGGTCGTTCCATGCTGGAAAACCGGCGAAGGCGAGACAACGCTTCGCTGAGCTCAGGCTTCTTGGGTCAAATCCCATTCTGGGCCGAGGACCCGGTTGAGGTTCCTGGCAAGCTGCAGCATCTGTTCACCCGCCTCGAGCACGACGGTGGTGGAGGCCGTCCAGTTGCCGTCCGTATGCCGCCACGGCCTCACTGTCCATGTCAGGCTTGCATAGCCCCCAGAAGCGAAGACCGCCTCGACCCGCAAGTCGTGGTCCAGGCTCTCCCACACATAGGCGCCGTCCCAGCCGGTGAAGTCGCCAGTCAGGTCATCGAAGAACGAGACCAGATCGCAGTCGCCCATGACGGACAGTGTCACCTGGTGCACAGCGGCCAGTAGCCCAGGAGCCCCGATCCGGACGCAGACCTGGATCGAGTTGTCACCCCAAGGGTCGACCCGGTGCCACAGCCGAACCCATGTCCCGTCGCCTGGAGCGCCCAGGGATACTGCCATGCCCTCGTCTGCATCCTGGTCGCAGCCGCAGTCCATCACCGCATGCTATCCGTAATCCACGCTTCCCTGCCGGGTCTCGCCGACCTCGACCCAGTACCGCCGCGCAGGGCCGTGTGCGGTGTCGTGGATACCTTCGAGGATGCCGCCGTTGCGCTCGATCGTCTTCGCCGAGGCTACGTTGTCGATTGCGCAGATGGTCAGTACCCGGTCCAGGCCGAGTTCCTTTGACTCACCGAGCATTCGGCCCAGTGCCCACGTAGCCAGGCCTCGCCGCCGCGCGGACGGCCGGATGCCGTAGCCGAGATGGCCGAGATCGCTGAACTCGTGCCGCAGCGCAATCCCGCCGAGCACCCGGTCGCCGTCGACGATCCATCGATAGGTGCAGCGCACCCGGCCACCTTCCGTCACCTTCGCCGGATCAGAATCCTCAGCCAGGCACGTCACCCACGCCTCGAACCCGGCTCGCGAGTCCACCTCGTCGGACGGCCGCAGCCCGAAACCGTCCTCGTGAACGCCTGGCCCCCAGTCGTCACGCGCCTCGAGCCATGCGGTGTGCAGGCGTATGGTCGGTGCAATCAGGTCGGGCATGTCGCGACGATACCAACTCCGCGGTGCGGCAAACGGCCTGAGAAATGGGCCGATGAGGTCAACTCCGATGCGTTAATTCTCTTGGGGCAGAATCCCTTCCAGAGATGGAACCGAACATGGTTATCCCAAGCCGTCGGCGAACTCGACCTCTGCGATTGTGGGTCGACGTCAGTGGGGCCCCGCCACTGTGGGAATCCGATTTCCTTCGCCGTCATGTCCGCCAGTGGGACCCCGCGCTCCTGGTGAGGACCCGGCCGGTCCTCGACTCGCTATCGTGGAGTCGTGGGCATCATGGGCGAACTGTTTCCGGGCAAGAAGCTGCAGAACGAAGGCAGTGGTGACAGCGATGGCCAGGGCCACCATCCCGCGCTGGCGATCGATCTCGACGCGGGTGTAGTCCGCCTGTCCGGCCCCGGTAGGAACCCGAACCCATCGCAGGATTCCGACGACGACTGACCTGGAGCAGCGGCTGGTCACCAGCGGTCGCTGCCGGTGGCCGATCTGAGTTCGCAGTCGGGGGCGCCGGCGCAGCGCGTTGTACGGCCGTTTCCTCGCGACGACATCCAGGGCGGCGGTCGTTCAGGGAACCAGTGCTCTCACCTCCTCGGCTGACGAGCAGGTCAGCGCGCGGGTGGCGAGTGCACGGCACGATGTCGAATCCAGTTCCCGGACGGCGGCTTTCACCAGCGGGATCGATGGTGGGCCGACGCTGAGTTCGTGGACGCCGAGACCGAGCAGGACCGGGGCCGCGGCCGGGTCGGCGGCCGCTTCGCCGCAGACCGCGACTCGGGCCCGGCCCGTGGCCGCCCGGCTCACGGTGTCGATCAGATGCAGGACGCCGGGGTCGAGGGGGTCCGCCAGGGAGCCGAGGGCTTCGTTGCCGCGTTCGGCGGCCATGGCGTATTGGGTGAGGTCGTTGGTGCCGATGCTGAGGAAGTCGACGTGGCCGGCGAAGGCGGCGGTCTTGGCCGCGGTCGCGGGGACCTCCACCATGATGCCGATGTCCAGCGGAATGTCTTGTGAGACAACCTCACTCAGAATGTGGCGGGCCGCCAGGAGTTCCGACAGCTGGGTCACCATCGGGAACATCACTCCGACGGGGTGGTCGGCGGCGACCCGGCCGATCGCGGTCAGCTGATCGCGCAGCAGCTCGGGGCGCGCGAGGGTGAGGCGGATTCCGCGCATGCCCAGGAACGGATTCGCTTCGGGCGCCTGTTCGATGTAGGGCAGGGGTTTGTCGCCGCCGACGTCGAGGGTGCGCAGGATCAGTTTGCGCCCGTCGAGAGCTTCGGCCAGGGCGCGGTAGGCGTGTTCCTGTTCGTCGATCGATGGTGCGTCTGCCCGGCCGAGGAACAGGAATTCGGTGCGGACCAGACCGGCGAGGTCGGCGCCGTTGCGCACGGCGGCGGACGCGTCGGCGAGGTCGCTGATATTCGCCGCCACATGCACGGTAACGCCGTCGCGGGTGACTGCGGGCTTGCCTGCGGCCACCAGGGCGGTGTCGCGCTGATGCTGTTGCGCCACAGCACGTTCGGTGAACTCGGCCAGCACCGCCCGGTCCGGATCGATGACCAGCGCACCGGTTTGTCCGTCGAGCGCGACGGTGGTCCCCGCCGCGGTCTCCAGCACGCGCAGACCTGCGCCGACCACGGCCGGAATGCCGTGTGCGCGCACCAGAATCGTGCTGTGCGCGGTCGGGCTGCCGTTGGCCAGCACGATGCCGGTGACCTGTGCCGGATCCAGCGCGGCGGCTTGGGCGGGGGTGAGGTCGGCGGTGACGAGAACCCCTGCGCGGCTGACCAATCGCGTCGCGCGCCCTGTCAGTTCGACGAGTACCTGGTCGCGCACGGCCCGCAGATCACCGGCGCGCGCCCGCTGGTACTCGTCGGGCAACCGATCCAGTTCCGCCGCACCGTCATCGAGCACGCGAGCCCAGGCGAGGGCCGCGCCCGTCCCCGCGGCGATCCGGGAATGGACGGCGTCGAGCACTTCCGTGTCGTCCAGCAGCACCTGATGTGCTTCGAAGATGCCGGCGTCCGTCCCGGCTGTTACCCGCAGCCGGTCGATCTCGGCACGTACCGTGGCGATGGCGGCGTCGAGCCTGCGTCGCTCGACTGCAGGGGTCTCGGCTCGGCCGGGATCGTCGAGGTCGGCGGAGTCGAACTGCGCCGCGGCGAGCAGCCAGCTCGGCCCGATTCCGATACCGGGTGAAGCGGGCAGTGGGCCGGTCCCGCGCGTCACCGGCGCGACCTCGGCAACGAGGCCGGGTGCTTCGTCGAAATGCCGTGCGGCGAGGGCGAGTACCCGGTCCACGGCCTCCGCCGCGTCGGCGCCGGTCGCTGCGACTTCGAGGCGATGACCGGCCAGTGCGCCCAGCGCGGCGATCCGGCTCAGACTCGAGGCGGGCGCGGGACCGGTGCCCGTGGTGAGATTGCCCAGCAGCACGGAACTGTCGAGTCCGCGCACCGCCCCGACCAGCCGGGCCGCGGGCCTCGCATGCAGACCGTGCGGATTGTCGACGACGAATTCGGCCCGTGATACCGGGCCGGACTCGGCTACGGCGAACCCCCTGCCGTTCCACTCGATCTCGCGGGCGATTTCGGCGGCTCGCTGAACTTTTTCGCTCTCCGAACTCCCGGGCGGGGCACTCCCGGCACCAGCACCAGCACCAGCACCAGCACCAGCACCAGCACCAGCACCGAGGTGAGTCTGCTTGCCCGCCAGCGCATTCGATGCCTCGGCCGCTACCTCGTCCAGATCAGCCCCACCCGCCGCCGACACCGCGGCCGCGATCAGACCTTCGACGAACGGCGCCGCGCACAGCCGAACCCGATGATCCCCCGCCAGCAGATCCAGCGCGAGTTCGGCCGACAGCACCGCACTACCCATATCCATCAGCACCAGCACCCCGTCGCCGCTGTCGGCGGCGCCGATGGCCTCCGACACCGCGACGGCGTCGGTCCCGAAGGTCTGCTCGTCCAGCCCGGCCGCGATCTCGATCCGCACCGGCTGCCCATGCAGCATCTCCCCGGCCAGCACGACCGCCGCGAGTGCGAGCGTATGACTGTGCGAGACCGCGACGATCCCGATCACCGCAGCGCGTTTCCAGCCGCGGCGACCAGTAAGGTCGCGCTGGTCGCGCCCGGATCCTGGTGTCCCGCACTGCGTTCCCCCAGGTACGAAGCACGGCCTTTACGGGCGACAAGCGGGATGGTCGCGTCGCGCCCGGTCGACGCGGCGGCCAGCGCGGCATCCAGTGCCACCGCCAGGTCTGCTCCGGCGGCAAGCTGCTCGTCGAGTGCGTCGGCCGCGGGCACGAGCGCGTCGACCATCGTCTTGTCCCCCGATTCGGCCTTGCCCCGGGCGACCACGCCGTCGAGACCAGCACGGAAGGCCGCGGCGAAGGTCGGCCCATCGAGCTCGCCGTCACCGGTCGCGGTGGCACAGCGCAGGAAGAACGTGCCGTAGAGCGGTCCGCTCGCGCCGCCGACGCTACGAATCAGAACCATGCCGGTCTGTTTGAGCACCGCACCGGCGGTCGGCTGCGGATCGTCATCGAGCGCGACGACGACGGCCGCGGTACCACGCCGCATATTGCTGCCGTGGTCGGCGTCACCGATGGCGGCGTCGAGCGCGGTGAGTTCGTCGACGTGTTCGTCGATCAGCGCGGCGAACGCGCGCAACCACCGGGTCGCATCAATCGTCGTCATCAGACGCCCCAGCGCAGGGCGGGCGTGCGCACCGGCTCGTCCCACAGTGACAGCAGGTCGTCGTCGAGCTTGGTCAGCGTCACCGAACAGCCCGCCATCTCCAGCGAGGTGATGTACGGGCCGACCAGCGAGCGCGCGATCTCGACACCGTGCGCGGCGAGGATCCGGGCGACCTCGCCGAACACGACGTACAGCTCGAGCAGCGGCGTGCCGCCCAGCCCGTTGACGAAGCAGATCACCTGGTCGCCCCTGGCGAACGGCAGGTCGGCGAGGATCGGCTCGACCAGCATCGCGGCCACGTCCTTCGCCGGCGCGAGTGCCGTGCGGCGGCGCCCCGGCTCGCCGTGGATGCCGACACCGATCTCCATTTCGTCCTCGCCGAGCGCGAAGGTGGGCTTGCCGGCGGCGGGGACCGTGCACGAGGTCAGCGCCATTCCCATGCTGCGGGTGTGCTCGTTCACCGTGCGCGCGACCTCGGCCACCGCCGCCAGCGGTCGGCCCTGTTCGGCCGCTGCCCCCGCGATCTTCTCCACCACCACGGTCCCGCCGACACCGCGACGGCCCGCGGTGTACAGGCTGTCCTGTACGGCGACGTCGTCGTCGACGATCACCGACAGCACCGTGGCGCCGGTCTCGGCGGCGGCCAGTTCGGCGGCCATCTCGAAGTTCATCACGTCACCGGTGTAGTTCTTGACCAGGTGCAGCACCCCGGCGCCCGCGTCGACGGCGATGGTCGCGGCCACGATCTGGTCGGGCACCGGCGAGGTGAAAACCTCACCGGCACAGGCGGCGTCGAGCATGCCGAGGCCGACGAACCCGCTGTGCAGCGGCTCGTGCCCTGACCCGCCGCCCGAGAGCAGCGCCACCTTGCCCGGTGTCGGCGGCTCGGCGCGCAACACCAGCCGGTTGTCCAGGTCGACCCGCAGTTCCGGATGCGCCGCGGCAAGACCGGACAGCGCGTCGTGGATCACCGTCGCCGGATCATTGATCAGCTTCTTCATCTGCGCTCTCCTCAGATGGCCCGTGGGATCGATTCTGCCTGGGTCTCCTGACCCCGCGAGCGATTCCCCGAAAGGGCACCCTCGACCGGCGCGCCGCCCGCGCCCGTTTCCGCAGGCCGGTGCCCTCGAATTCCGCTACCGCTGCGCGGAAGCATTGCGCCTGGTCACGACAGTGGCGATAGTTCACGGCACCCGTCGAGAGGGAGTCCGCCATGACCACCACCGAACCGCCGCGTTCCGGCGCGCAAGCAGTCGACCGCGCGGTGCACGTGCTGAACTGCTTCCACGGGGGCGATCCGGAGTTGTCGCTGAGCGAGCTGGCGCAGCGATCGGGACTGCCGGTGAGCACCACGTTCCGGCTCGCGCAGGCCCTGGTGCGCGGCAGGTTGCTCGAGCAGGACCCGGCCACCGACCGCTACCGGATCGGGCACGGTCTGGCCTGCCTGGCCAGACCCGCGCTGTCGCGGCTCGGTCTCGATGCCGCCGCGCCGCATCTGTACGCGCTCGCCGCCGGCATCAAGATCACCGTCAGTCTGAGTGTGCCCGACGCGGAGGAAGCACTCACGGTCTTCCAGGCGCGGCCACCGGTGTCCTTCTGCCACAACCAGATTCCGCGGGAACGACGACCGCTCACGGCCAGCGCAGTCGGCCACGCGCTGCTCGCGCACACACCGGCCAGGGCCGATCGCGGCACCGGCGAACTGTTCGACGCCGTGCGCAGGCGCGGGTTCGCGGTGGAGGAGATCGATAGCGAGGAACCGATCCGGGCAATCGCCGTCCCGGTGCTCGGGCCCGACAAGCAGGTGTGGGGCGCGCTCGGTGTGCAGGCGCGCGCGGTGCGCCTCGAGCGCGATCTCGTGCGCGCCGTCGTGCCGGCGATGCACCAGATCGCGGTGCGGATCGGTCCGTATTTTCACACCGCCGCCGCTGGTGCTGGATTCGACTCACCATGATTTCCACGATGCGAAAACGCGATTGCCCGGTCGATAATGACAGGCGCACTATGGAATTCGATGCGGCGCACCCTTCGTCGCAACGGTAAGGAAAGTCTCGACATGATCGAATCCCCCGCGCTCGTCCGCCGCCGAACGGTGGACCTGATGCGCCTGTCTCCCGGATTCTGTCGCAGCTGACAGCGTGGCGGCATTCTCCGTCGCCGATTCGCCTTTCTCGTTTCCCGGTAATCCGTTCGCGCGGATCGTCGCGGCATGCGCCCGTGTGCCCCGCCGCCCGATCACGCGTGCCGTCGAAAGAATCCCGAATCATGTTGTCCACCATCTTCCGACGACGTCCGCTGCGTGCGCTCGCCGCCGCGCTCGTCGCTCCCGCCACCCTCGCGGTGGTCACCGCGTGCGGCGGCGCCGAGGCGCCGACTACCGCCGACGGCAAGACCGTGCTGCGCTATCAGGGCCAGACCGGCCTGGTCACCACCTACGAACTCGCCGACAACCTCGGCTACTTCAGCAAGATCAGCTTGCGGTGGGAGGGTGACACCACCAGCGGACCGGCCAATATCCAGGCCGCCGCCACCAAGCAGATCGAATTCGGCAGCGCGTTCAACGGCGCGGTGGTCAAGCTCGCCGCCGGTGGCGCCCCCGTGCAGTCGGTACTGAGTTCCTACGGTTCCGACGCCAAGTCCTACACCGCCAACTACGTCCGCGAGGACACCGCCCTC
>NZ_JBHXMY010000263.1:0-1172 GCF_042720195.1 Nocardia sp. NPDC058497
CTCGATCTTTCGATCGAGGGGGCGTTCGGCTTCGCGTGACCGACTACAGCAGCGCGGACAGCTCGTCGGCGGCGTCGGCGCCGTAGGCCTTGGTGAGGCGTTCGACGGCCTCGTCCTTGTTCAGGGTCCACTCCTGGGTGCCGGTGGTCTCCAGGACCAGCACGGCGATCAGCGAGCCGAGCTGGGCGGAACGCTCGAGGCTCAGGCCCGCGCGGTGGGCGGTGAGGAAACCGGCGCGGAAGCCGTCGCCGACACCGGTCGGGTCGACCTTGGCCGCCTCGGGAACAACGCCGACGCGGACCTCGGTGCCGTCGGCGTCGACGACAAGCACACCTTCCGAACCCAGCGTGGTGACCCGGATGCCGACCTTCGCGGTGATCTCCGCTTCGCTCAGCCCGGTCTTCTGCTGCAGCAGGGCCCACTCGTACTTGTTGGTGAACAGGTAGGCGGCACCGTCGACCAGCTCGGCCGCCTGCGCACCGTCGAGGCGGGCCAGCTGCTGGGACGGGTCGGCGGCGTAGGCGATGCCCTCGGCCTTGGCCTGCCGGGTGTGGGCGACCATCGCCTCGGGATCGTTGGCCCCGACCAGCACCAGATCGACCTCGTGTTCGGCGGCGATCGCGGCGATATCGATATCGCGCGCCTCGCTCATCGCACCCGGGTAGAACGACGCGATCTGGGCCATCGCCTCGTCGGTGGTGCACACGAATCGCGCGGTGTGCGCCTTGTCGGAGATGTGCACGGCGGAGCAGTCGACGCCGTTGCTCTCGAGCCACTGCCGGTACTCGGCGAAGTCGGCGCCCACGGCACCGACCAGCACCGGACGCTGCTTCAACAGGCCCATGGCGTAGGCGATATTGCCCGCGACGCCGCCGCGGCGGATCTGCAGATCGTCGACGAGGAAACTCAGGGACACATGATCGAGCTGATCGGCGAGCAGCACATCGGCGAACTTGCCGGGAAATCGCATGAGGTGGTCGGTGGCGATGGACGCGGACACAGCTACAGACACGAGGCAAGGCCCCTTCGACACTAGGCGCGGAAAGCAAGAAGTGGGGGGTGCATGGACACCTCGAGTGCAACGGTAGGGCGCGCCCCGAAGCCGGTGTTATGCCTGGGCTCCCCCAGCCCGGGGACGAGGTTGTGCGCGCAGACCAACAAGGAGCTGCGGC
>NZ_JBHXMY010000263.1:1182-7945 GCF_042720195.1 Nocardia sp. NPDC058497
ATCAGATCCCGGACTTCAACGGTAGCAAGCCGCTACCTCCGCTGGTTCACCTCCGCGCAACCACAGCGTTTTCCACGGCGTGGGCGCCCCAACCTCAGTTGAACGAGTCGCCGCAGGCGCAGGAGCCGGTGGCGTTCGGGTTGTCGATCGTGAAGCCCTGCTTCTCGATGGTGTCGACGAAGTCGATCGAGGCGCCCTGGATGTAGGGGGCGCTCATGCGGTCGACGGCCAGCTTCACGCCGGAGAACTCGACGACGATGTCACCGTCGAGGACGCGATCGTCGAAGAAGAGCTGGTAGCGCAGACCGGCACAACCACCCGGCTGCACGGCGATACGCAGGGCCAGGTCGTCGCGACCTTCCTGGTCGAGCAGCGCCTTCGCCTTGAGGGCGGCAGCGTCGGTCAGCGTCGCACCGTGGGTCTCGGTGGCGGTCTCGTTCTGCACAGTCATGGACACTCCTAAGTCGGCCGGCCCGTGAAACGGACCTCAGGTGCACAGCGCACGACTGATTTCAACACCATCGCGGCAGCTGCTATTCCTATTTTGCCACCCCCGCCACGCAGCGTGGATTCGACCTGGGTGGTTCGCCCCACAGTACCCGCCGGACCGGCGTGACCGGGGTCTCACAGTAGCGGCGATGAGACCGGGCGCACCGCGGACCGGACCGCATTTCCCGATGGTCGGCACCATCGAATAGCCTGGTGAACGTGAAATTGTTCCGTCGCGACGAGTCCAGCACCATCGACGAGTCCGTCGACCCCTCGGTGCCGGACGTCGAACAGACCGCTGCCGCACCCGCCTCCAACACCCCGGGCAAGGGTCGCCCGACGCCGAAAAGGCGTGACGCCGAAGGCAAACGGCGCGGCCCGGTCGCGCCCGCCCCGATGACCTCCAAGGAAGCCCGCGCCCGCCGCAAGGCCACCAAGGGCACCAAGGCAGACCGCAAGGCCGCCGCGGCCGACCGCCGCGCCGCCGTGCAGGATCGCCGCGCCAGGATGCTGGCCGGCGAGGACAAGTACCTGCTGCCGCGCGATCAGGGCCCGGTCCGCGCCTACGTGCGCGATCTGGTCGACGCGCGCCGCAACCTGGTCGGCCTGTTCATGCCGATGGCGCTGGTGCTGATCATGTCGATGTTCGTCGCGCCGGGTCTGCAGACCATCGTCACCCTCGCGATGCTGGTCATGATGGTGTTCATGATCATCGAGGGCTTCGTGCTCGGCAAGATCGTGAACAACCGGGTGATCGAGCGATTCCCCGACACCACCGACACCGGCTTCAAGCTGGGCTGGTACGCGTTCGTCCGCGCCTCGCAGATCCGCAAGATGCGCGCGCCCAAGCCGCGAGTCGGCCCCGGCGACGCCGTCTGAGTTCTCCCTGTCACGAATGCCGTTCCACCCGCCGGGTGGGGCGGCATTCGCGCGTTCAGTGGTGGCCGGGCCGGATGTAGTTCGCATAACCGGCGATGGCGGACAGTTCGGCGTCGATCCGCTGGGCGTCCCGGTCGACGACCCCGGTCGATCCGGCGGTACCGCGGCCGATGAGGACGGCGAGTCCGACGATGGCGGCGAGGACGATCAAGAAAGTAACCATGGCAGAAATTTTGCGCTCGCCGCTTTTCGGCCGAAAGTGGCTGTTCTGTCATTGTGCGTAAAGATTCAGCCAGATAGCATGGGGTGATGCTGTCGAAGGTCGCCGTCGTCCTCAACGACAAACTCGCCATGTTCGAATTCGGCGTCGTCTGTGAGGTTTTCGGGCTCGACCGCACCGCCGACGGCCTGCCCGGCTTCGACTTCAAGGTCTGTGGCACCACGCCCGGCAAGCCACTGCGCTCCACCACCCCCGGCGTCACGGTGACGCCCGAGTACGGCCTCGACGAGCTCGTGCACGCCGATCTCGTCGCCATTCCCGCCTTCCCGTTCAGCCTGGGCCACAGCTACGACGAGCGGGTCGTCGAGGCGGTCCGCGCGGCATCGGACGCGGGCGCGATCGTCCTGACCGTCTGCTCCGGCGCGTTCCTGGCCGGGGAAGCCGGGCTGCTGGACGGCCGCAAGTGCACGACCCACTGGCGCTACGTCGACATCCTCGCCGCCCAGTTCCCCGCCGCCACCGTCGACCCGGATGTGCTGTTCGTCGACGAGGGAAACCTGATCACCAGCGCGGGCACCGCGGCGGGCATCGATGCCTGCCTGCACCTGGTCCGCCGCGAGATCGGCACCGCCGCCGCCAACGGCATCGCCCGCCGCATGGTCGTCCCGCCGCAGCGCGACGGTGGTCAGCGCCAGTTCATCGAGCAGCCGGTCCCGGAATGCCGGTCCGAGGGCCTGTCGACCACCCTGACCTGGCTGACCGAGAATCTCGCCCACCCGCACACCGTCGACGAGCTGGCCGCCCGCTCGAGCATGTCCACCCGCACCTTCGCCCGCCGCTTCGCCGCCGAGACCGGCACCACCCCGGTCAAATGGCTCACCACCCAGCGCGTCCTGTTCGCCAAGCATCTCCTCGAGGCGACGGACATGCCGCTCGAGCGCATCGCCGACCAGTCCGGCTTCGGCTCCGGCGCCCTGCTGCGCCACCACTTCCAGCGCCAGGTCGGCATCGCCCCCACCGAATACCGCCGCCGCTTCGGCGCCCCTACCCCCGAGCCGGCTGCCGGCGACCGCCCCGAGCGTTGAGCGACACCACCACGATTCGGTCGGCGCGATTTTCCGCCCGAGCAGCACCAATCAGCAAGCCACGACCTACAAGTGGGAAACCTTCCTCACCCGCGAGCTGCCCGACTTCCTGGCCGGATACGGCGTCTCCCGCACCAACAACGCGATCGTCGGCGTCTCCATGGGCGGCAATGCCGCGCTGACCCTGGCCGCCCACCATCGCGACCAGTTCCGCTTCGCCGGATCGTTCTCCGGGTTCCTCAACCCGACCTATCCGATGTGGAACCAGGCCATGCGCGCCGCCATGCTCCACGAGGGCGGCTTCGATGTCGACGACATGTGGGGCGCCGTCGGCGATCCCACCTGGAGCCGCAACGACGCCACCGTCCAGGCCGAACGGCTGCGTGGCCAGCCCGTCTACGTCACCAGCGGAAACGGTGTCCCCGGCCCGCTCGACCTGCCGAGCGCCGTCGGCAACACGATCACCGCGGCCGGGATCGAAGCGTTCGCCGTGATCACGGCGAGCATCTTCCGCGACCGGACCGCCGCCCTCGGCATCCCCGCCCGCGTCGACTTCGGCAACGGCACCGACACCTGGCCGTACTGGCAGCAGTCCCTCGCCACCGCGCGCCCGATGATTCTGAATGCACTCGGGGCGAACTGACCGCGCTCAGCGTTCACTGATCGACAATCCGGCGCGTAATCCGACCACGAACCCGACTGGTGAACGGTCAGCGCAGCGCTTGCTACGGTGCTGGAATGCCAGTCAGCGTCACGCCTGTCCGTACCCTCGTCCTCGGCGGCGCCCGCTCCGGCAAGTCGGCCTTCGCCGAGAATCTGGTAGCCGACGCGCCCGCGGTTCGTTACCTGGCGACCGCGGTTCTCGATCCGGCCGACCATGATTTCGCCGAGCGGATCGCGGGCCATCGCGAGCGCCGTCCCGCGCACTGGTCGACCGTCGAGAACACCGAGCCCGCAACGGTTCTCGCCACCGAGGCGCCCGCGACCCTGCTCGACGACATCGGCACCTGGCTCACCGCCCGCCTCGACGCCCGCGCCGCCTGGGATGCCCCGCGCGGCACCGTTGCCCCCGACTGCGACGCGCTCGTCGCGGCCGTCGACGCCTACCGGCAGCGGCTGGTGATCGTCTCGCCCGAGGTCGGGATGGGTGTCATCCCGGCGACCCGCTCGGGCCGGTTGTTCCGCGACGAGATCGGCACGCTCAACCAGCGGCTCGCGCAAGTGTGCGACGAGGCTTTCCTCATCGTCGCCGGGCTGCCGGTCCGGCTGAAATGAGCCGGGTCGGTCGGCGCGACGCACCGTGATCCGGGCAAGATGAGCGTCGACACCAGGCACCACTGTCGAAAGGCTTCCCAGTGACTCATGGATTCGGACCTGTCGCGGCCCCGGACGCGCAGGTGCGCGCGGCGGCCGAGCAGCGCCAGACGCAGCTCACGAAGCCGGCCGGATCGCTGGGACGGCTCGAGACACTCGGCAACTGGATCGCGGCCTGCCAGGGTGTGTGCCCGCCCAAGCAGTTCGAGCGGGCCCGCGTAGTGGTGTTCGCCGGGGATCACGGGGTCGCCGAACACGGTGTCTCGGCGTATCCGAGCGCGGTCACCGGGCAGATGGTGGCCAACTTCCTGGCGGGCGGCGCGGCGGTGAACGCGCTGGCCGCGGTCGCGGGCGCGACGGTGCGGGTCGCCGATATCGCCGTCGCGGGTGACACCGATTCGTCTGTCTCCCAGCACAAAGTGCGCCGGAGCAGCGGCTCGATCGACCGCGAGGACGCCCTCACCGACGACGAGGTCACCGCCGCGCTGGCCGCGGGCCGCGCCATCGCCGACGAGGAAATCGACGCGGGCGCCGACCTGCTTATCGCCGGTGACATGGGTATCGGCAACACCACCCCCGCCACCGTTCTGATCGCCACCCTCACCGGCACCGAGCCGGTCGCCGCCGTCGGCCGCGGCACCGGCGTCGACGACGCGGGCTGGGCCCGCAAGGTCGCCGCCATCCGCGACGGCATGCGCCGCGCCCGTCCCGTCGCCAAGGATCCCGTCGACCTGCTGCGCGTCGCGGGCGGCGCCGACTTCGCGGCCATGACCGGATTCCTGGCCCAGGCCGCGACCCGCCGGACCCCGGTCATCCTCGACGGTGTCGTCGTCACCGCCGCCGCGCTGGTCGCCGAGGACATCGCCGCGGGCGCCAAAGAATGGTGGCTGCCCGGCCACCGCTCCACCGAACCCGCCCACGACCTGGCCTTGAAGCACCTGCGCCTGGAACCGCTGATCGACCTCGGCATGCGCCTCGGCGAGGGATCCGGCGCGCTCACCGCCCTGCCGATCCTGCGCGCCGCCGTCGCCACCCTCGCCGAGATGTCGACCTTCGCGGATGCGGGCGTCAGCACGGCCGACGAGCCGGACGCCATCGACCTGGTCAAGTGAGCTCGGGGCACGTCGTGAACAGCGTGCGGCTGGCCGTTTCCTGGCTCACCGTCGCGCCCATCAACGGGCCCGACACCGTCGATCGCCGGGCCGCGGGCCATGCCATCGCGCTCGCACCGCTGGTGGGCCTGGTGCTCGGCGGTCTCGCCGCGGCGGCGATGCGCTTGTCGGTCGCGGCCGGTCTCACCACCCTGCTGGCCGGACTGCTCACCGTCGGGATGCTGGCCCTGCTCACCCGCGGCATGCATCTGGACGGGCTCGCCGACACCGCCGACGGCCTCGGCAGCTACGGCCCGCCCGAGCGGGCCAGGCAGATCATGAAGTCCGGCGGGGCCGGTCCGTTCGGCGTCGCCGCGCTGATCTTCGCCATCGCGATCCAGGCCGGCGCGTTCGCCGCCCTCGCCGACGAGGGCCGCTGGCTCGCTATCGCGCTCGCCGTGACGCTCGGCCGGGTCGCCGTCGTTCTCGCCTGCCGGCGCGGCATCCAAGCGGCGCCGGACTCGAGTTTCGGCACCCTGGTGGCGGGCACCCAACCCCTCGCCCCGGTGCTGGTCTGGTCGGTACCGGCCACCGGCTGGTCGGTTTTCGCGGTCCCTGGCAACCTTTGGCTGGGCCCGCTCGTCACCGTCACGGTCCTCGCTGTGTCGGTGCTGATCACCCGGCACAGCGTCCGGCGATTCGGCGGATTGTCCGGTGACGTGCTCGGCGCTGCGGTCGAAATCACGGTTTCACTTGCGGCCGTTGGCTTCTCACTCGCAGGATAGAACGAGCCCCGCAATCTGAAACCTGCACTGATCATAATTCCGGGGCGCCGCCGGTTGTGTGGTCCCACAGACCGTCCGCTCATCGGTACTCGGGTGCTGCTCCAGCACACTGGTGGCAATACAGTGATGACATGTCTTCCGAACGCCTCTACTTCCGCCAGCTGCTGTCCGGCCGGGATTACGCCGTCGGCGATCCGATCGCCACGCAGATGCGTAATTTCGCGTATCTGATCGGCGACCGGGAGACCGGCGAGACCGTCGTGGTCGACCCCGCGTACAAGGCATCGGACCTGGTCGACGTCGCGACCGCCGACGGAATGACCGTCACCGGCGTCCTCGCCACCCACCACCACCCCGACCATGTCGGCGGCACCATGCTCGGTTTCACCCTCGGTGGCGTGCGCGAACTGCTGGAGAAGACCAGCGTCGCGGTGCACGTGAACAAGCAGGAACTGGACTGGGTCGCCCAGACCACCGGGATCGCGCCGAGCGAGCTGACCGGCCACGACAACGGCGACAAGGTCAAGGTCGGCGCGCTGGAGATCGAACTCCTGCACACCCCCGGCCACACCCCGGGCAGCCAGTGCTTCCTGTTCGACGGCCGCCTCATCTCCGGCGACACCCTGTTCGTCGACGGCTGCGGCCGCACCGACTTCCCCGGCGGCGACTCCGACGAGATGTTCCGCAGCCTGCGTCATCTGGCCGCGCTCGACGGCAACCCGGTCGTCTACCCCGGCCACTGGTACTCCGAGGCGCCCAGCGCCGAACTGTCTTCGATCCGCGACAACAACTACGTGCTGCGCCCGCAGACCCTGCAGCAGTGGCAGGCCTTGATGCCGGGCTGACAGACGAAGGAGCGGGCCCCGTTCGGGACCCGCTCCTTGTCGAATGCCTACACCG
>NZ_JBHXMY010000264.1:0-7883 GCF_042720195.1 Nocardia sp. NPDC058497
CCACATGGGGGGCGACAATCTCGCCGCTGGAGTGTCCGGAGACCATATCCGGAGTGAGGCCGAACCATTCGAGTAACCGCGCGGGGGCCACCCCGACCGCGAACAATCCGGTCTGGGCGAACAGCGTGGAATTCAGCATGTCCGTATCGTCGTGCGAACCCCAGATTACCTCGCGTACCGAGAAGCCCAACTCGGCTTCCAGCAGCGCGGTCACCTCGTCGAAAGCCGCTGCGAACACCGGGAACTCACGCGCCAACTCCGCACCCATGCCGACCCACTGAGCGCCCTGGCCAGGGAAAATCCACGCGGTCTTTCCCGTCCGTGCTACACCGAACACGGCACCGGCATGCATGTCCCCGGAGGCGAAAGCAGTGGTGGCGCTCAGCATGGCGGCGCGATCGGCACCCATCACGACGGCGCGATGATCGAACCGCGTCCGCCCGGCCACCAGCGACCAACCCACCTGCGAGGGAGCCAATTCCGGGTTCGCCTCGACGTGCGCAGCCAACCGGGCCGCCATCTCGCGCAGCGCTGGCTCCGAACGAGCCGACAACACCCACGGCCATACCGTACTCGACATCGAATCATCCACTGCCGCAGGCAGTTCCGTGCCAGGATCGTCGAGCTCCGAGGATTGTTCGATGATCACATGAGCGTTAGTGCCGCTGATTCCGAAGGAGGACACGCCCGCCCGGCGCGGACGGTCGAGTGACGGCCAGGTCTTCGTGTCGGTTGCCAGCTCGATGTGCCCGGCGGCCCAATCCACATGCGACGACGGCATGTCCACGTGCAGAGTCCTGGGCACGATCCCGTGCCGCATCGCCAACACCATCTTGATCACGCCCGCCACACCCGCGGCGGCTTGAGCGTGGCCGATGTTCGACTTCAGCGAACCCAGCCGCAACGCGGTCTCGCGCTCGCTGCAGTAGACGCTCAGTAGTGCGCGGGCTTCGATCGGGTCGCCGAGCCGGGTGCCGGTCCCATGTCCCTCGATGACATCGACCTCGGCCGGTGTCAGCCCCGCATCCTCGAGCGCGGCCGCCAGGACGCTCTCTTGCGCGGCGGCGGTAGGTGCGGTGAGTCCGTTGCTGGCACCGTCATGGTTGACGGCGCTGCCGCGGAGCACGGCCAGGATGGGGTGCCCGGCTTGCCGGGCGGTGGAACGGCGTTCGAGGACGAGCATCCCGACACCTTCGGACCACGCGGTGCCGTCGGCGGCGTCGGCGAACGCCTTGCAGCGGCCATCCGGTGCCAGTCCGCCCTGGCGGGAGAATTCGACGAAGATGCCCGGCGTGGACATGACGGTCGCGCCACCGGCCAGGGCCATCTCACATTCGCCCGAACGCAGGGAACGGGCGGCCAGATGCAGGGCCACCAGAGAGGACGAGCACGCGGTATCCACCGTCAGCGCGGGACCGCGCGTGCCGAGTGTGTAGGCGATGCGGCCCGAGGCGACACTGGTCGCGGTGCCGGTGAGCAGGTAGCCGGTCGCGTCGTCGGCTGCCTCGTGCATGCGCGGGCCGTAGTCCTGCGCCATCAGTCCGACAAACACACCCGTTGTGCTGTCGCGCAAGGTATCCGGTGCGATGCCGCTGGATTCGAGAGCTTCCCAGGCGGTTTCGAGCAGCAGTCGCTGCTGGGGATCCATTGCCTCGGCCTCGCGCGGGGAGATACCGAAGAACGCGGCATCGAATTCGGAAGCCCCGTCAAGGAACCCGCCGCGAAAGTCGGGTTCAGCGTAACCTAGCCGATCCCAGCGCCGGTCGCGGGGAACCGGCCCGGTGACCTCCCGTTCGTCGGCAATCAGGGCCCATAGCTGAGCGGGCGTCTCGATACCACCGGGCAGCCGGCACGCCATACCGGTGATGACCACCGGGTCATCCTCGACGTCGATCTTTCGCTGTCGTGTCGAAAGCGAGGCCGTGGGAAAGGGATTGCGCAGGTGATCGGCGAGCCGACGGGGATTGGGATGGTCGTAGACCGCGGTCGTGGGCAGCGCGGTTCCGTAGGACGAAAGCCGGCGGCACAGTTCGACCGAGGCCACCGAATCGAATCCGAGGTCCTTGAAGGTTGCATCGGGGTCGATGGCAGCGGGGTCGGTGTGGCCGAGCACCGCCGCCGCCATCGCACGCACCAGTGCGAGGTGATCGGTGTCCGCGTCCCCGGATTCCTCAGGCGCGGTGTTCGGACTCGGCGTACCGGTCGGTGCCGCGGATACGGCATCGGACTCGGTGTACCAGTACCGCGTGCGCTGAAACGGGTAGTGCGGCAGCTTGATTCGAGTAGGCATCGGCTCATGCACCGACGACCAGTCGATGCCGGCGCCGTGCGCATGAGCGTGAGCGAGGGCGGTGAATAGGCGGCGTTGTCCGCCCTCACCGCGCCGCAGGCTACTCACGACCAGGGCATCGCTGCTGCCATGCGCGACGAGAGTGTCGTTGAGCGCGGCGATCAGGACCGGATGAGGGCTGATCTCGACGAACCGGCGCAGACCCGCGTTCAGCAGTGCCGAAGTGGCGGCCTCGAATTGAACCGGCTGGCGCAGATTGCGGAACCAGTAATCGGCATCGAGGTCACGTGTGTCGATCAACGCGCCGGTGACCGCGGAGTAGAAGGGCACACGCGCGGGCATCGGGCGCACCCCCGACAGCTCAGCCAGCAACCGATCACGCACGGCGTCGACATGATGGGTGTGCGAGGCGTAGCCGACGGCCACCGCACGCGTCCATCGACCGGCCGCCTCGCACGCTGTGAAGAAGTCCTCGAGGGCATCGGAATCACCGGCAACGATGGTGGTCCGCGGTCCGTTGACCGCCGCGACTGTCAAGCGACCCCCATAGGGAGCGAGCAGGCCGACGACCGCGGACGCCGGCGCATCCACCACCGCCATGCCCCCGCCGGTGAGGGCACCCACCGCCCGACTGCGCGCGACCACGACGCGAGCCGCGTCGTCGAGGCTCAAAGCCCCGGCGACGTAGGCAGCGGCGACCTCCCCCTGGGAATGGCCCACCACCGCCGCCGGTTCGATACCGGCCGATCGCCACGCGGCGGCCAGAGCGACCATGACCGCGAACAGCACCGGTTGCACGACCTCGGCGGCTTCGAAACGCTCGGCCGCATCCGGTGCGCGCAGCACCTCGAGTACCGACCAGTCCGCATGGGCGGCGATCGCCACGTCGCAGGCATGCAGGGTCTCGGCGAAAACACCTCCCGCATCGAGCAGCTCCAGCGCCATGCCGGACCACTGGGGACCCTGACCGGGGAAAGTGAACACCGTGCCAGAGTCGATCGCGCGTTCCACGATCAGGTTCGCCGCAGGCATACCCTCGGCCAAGCATCGCAGCCCAGCCTTCAGCTCGTCGAGATCGTCGGCAACAACCGCCGCGCGATGAGACAGCGCCGAACGCGCCTGTGCCAGTGCGGCACCGAGTTCGGTCACCGGTTGGTTCGGATGGTGGTCGAGCCAATCCAACAGCTGCTCGGCCTGAGCGCACAGCGCTTTCCGCGAGCGCGCCGACAACGGCACCACTGTTGCGGAACGGTGCTCGGGAACGACCGCGGTGTGAACCTCGAGCGCGGGCGCTTCGCCGAGGACGACGTGGCAGTTCGTACCTCCAATACCGAAGGAGCTCACCCCCGCGATCAGCGGAAGAGCAGGGCGCGGCCACGGCCCGGTCGTTTCCTGCACCTCGATCCCCAGAGCAGGCAGATCGAGATCCCGGCGCGGGGAGGTGTAATGCAGGCTGGCGGGCAGTGCGCGCCGGTTGATGCTCAAGGCGGTCTTGATGAATCCGGCTATGCCCGAGGCACTGTCGAGATGACCGATATTGGTCTTGACCGAACCGACACGCAGCGCGGTGCCCGCCTCGCGCACTGCGCCGAGCGCGGCCGCTTCGATCGGGTCGCCGACCTTCGTGCCGGTTCCGTGCAGCTCGACGTACTGGATGTCCGCAGGATCGATATGCGCTCGTTGGCATGCGCGCCGGATAACCTGTTGTTGCGCAAGGGAATTGGGCCGAGTCAGGCCGTCGGTGGCGCCGTCGTTGTTCACCGCGCTGCCACGAATGACGCAGTAGATGGAGTCGCCGTCGGCCACGGCGGCCGCAAGGGGTTTGAGCACGACCATGCCACCACCCTCGGCGCGCACGAAACCATTCGCGCGTGCGTCGAAGGTGAAGCAGCGTTCATCCGGTGACAGCGCACCGAATTCGGCGGCGACATCGTGGTGGCGCGCGCTCAGGTTCAAGCTCACCCCGCCGACCAGCGCCTGCTCCGATTCGCCGCTGAGGATGCTCTGGCAGCCCAGGTGCACCGCCGACAGTGACGAGGATTGTGCGGTGTCGACGGTCAGGCTGGGCCCCCGCAAACCGAGAAAGTAGGAAATGCGGTTGGCGATCACACCGCGCTGCAGTCCCGGCATCGAATGACGCGTCAGCGCATCCGCACCACCGTGAAGAACCAGGGTCGCATACTCGTCGCTCGACGCGCCGACGAATACGCCTGTCGCGCTTTCGCGCAGTCGCTGCGCCTGCAGACCGGCGTCTTCGATTGCCTCCCAGGCGAGTTCGAGCATCAGTCGCTGACGAGGATCGGCGGCCGCGGCCGCGCCCGGGGACATCCCGAAGAACTCGGCGTCGAATTCATCGACGCCGTCCAACCACCCGGCCTTCCCTGCCCGCACCGCACGGGTGAAAGAATCACGGCTGCTGGTGATTTCGCGCACAGCGTCGACGCCCTCGCTGAGCAGATGCCAGAAGCCGTCGAGAGTCGAAGCCATCGGGAACCTGCACGACATGCCGATCACCGCCACCGCGTCCGCGGCGGTGTGTTCACCAGTTCGGTCGGTCATCAGAGTCCCCAATGGTCGTGGCACAGCCAGAGCTGCCCCGGAATGTCGATGGACAGGCGCGGTCAGCGCGCCGGGAGCGCGAGAATGTCGCGGATCTCGGCGATCACCGCGGCGGCGTGGGTGTTGAGATAGAAATGGCCGCCACGGTAGAGGTGCAGCCCGAAATCTGCCGTGGTGTGCTCGCGCCAGGCCTCAGCTTCGTCGACGGTCACCTGTGGATCGTTGTCGCCGAGGAACGCGTGGATCGGTGCACTCAGCGGTGCGCCGGGCTCGTAGCGATAGCTTTCGATCGCGCGATAGTCCGCGCGGATTGTGGGCAGGATCAGCTCCAGGATCTCCGGGTCGGCTAGCAGGTCGGCACTGGTGCCCTGCATCGATGTCAGCGCGTCGACCAGCCCGGCATCGGGCAGCCGATGCACCGCTTCGACCCGAGGACGGGAGGGGGCGCGCCGTCCGGACGCCAGAAGAGCCACGGGCGCACAGCCTTTCGCCTCCAACACCCGCGCTACTTCGAACCCGACGGTCGAGCCCATACTGTGCCCGAACAGCGCCAACGGCCGATCGGTCCAGGCGAGCAATTCCTCGGCGATCCTGTGCGCGAGTTCAGCAACATCGCCGATATGTGGTTCGTGTCGGCGTTCCTGGCGTCCGGGATATTGGACAGCCAGGACCTCGCAGTCCCCGGCCAGCGCGCGGGACACCGGAAGGAAATAGCTGGCCGCGCCGCCGGCGTGCGGTAGACAGGCCAGGCGCACGCCGGCCGAAGGCGCCGGATCGAATCGTTTGATCCACAAACTGTGTTCGCGGTCGTCCATCAAACCAACATCTTTCTACTGGGTCCGCTAGGAGGTACGCGAAGCGGCGATGTGGGCGGCGATGGCGTCCACGGTTCCCGCCTCCCACATCAACCGGGTCGGGATGCGCACCGCGAAGCGGCGCTCCAGGGCCCGCCGGACAGCGAGGATCAATACCGAATCCGAGCCGATCTCCGACAGGCACAGGGTCGGTACGACTTCCTCGACCGGCAGCCGGGTTTCCTTCGCGACCAGTTTGGTCACCTCGTCGAGCACCGATTCACCCGGTGCGGCAGCAGCATCGGCCAGCTGATCCTGGACTGCCTCAACAGTTTCCAATGCCGGAACCGCTACGCGACGCGCACCGGCATCGGTGTGGTTCAAGATGGCGAACCCGGTCGTGTCCGGCGTCGACACCGCCGCGGTCCACACGCCGTCGACCTGATCGTCATCGAGCAGACCCAAGGCGCGCCCACGCAGTTCGTATTCGAATGCGCCGCCGGTGGCGTCATCGAGCAGTCCGCGCCATGGCGTCCAGCCCAGCGCCAGTGACAGCGAATCCGAGCCTTCCGCGCGCAGGCGAGCCAGTGCGTCGCAGTAGGCGCCCGCTGTGGCCGTGGCCGTCCGCCCGCCCACACCGAGCAGGTGCAGCGCGGAGGAGTGCAGCACGAGGAAGTCGACGCTGGCGGGCGGGAAGAGCTCGTGCAGGGTGGTCGCGGACCCCACTGCGGCGCAGAGTATTTCGGTGTGGGCGGCCGCGTCGAAGGGGCCGAACCGCTCGGATTCGAGCGGGTTTACCGCATGGATCACCCCGCGCACCGGCAGCTCCGCGCGCAGGGTGTCGATACCGGCTCGCACCGCGTCGGGCACCTGATAATCCACCTGCGCCCACAGCACCGTGACCTCGGCCGCACGCAGGGCAGCGAGCGTCTCCGCCACCTCGTCGCGCTCGGTGACCGCGTCGACATCGGTGGCCGACAGCATGATGATGGTGCGCGCGCCGGCGTGCGCGAGCCACTGCGCCGACCGCAGTCCAAAGCTGGATTCGCCGCCGCTCACCACGTAGGCGGCGTCGGTGGCGCACACGAAATCGCCGGTGCCTAGAGATGATTCGGCCCGTTCGACACGGTATCGCCATACCGCTGCATCGGCGTCGATCGCAACGATCTCACCGGTGCCCGGCCGGGCAAGCAGTTGGCGCAGCACGGTCGCGACCCCGGTGTGGGGCGTTGTCGGCAGGTCGACAATCCCGCCCCACACCTTGTCGGCTTCGCCTCGCATGCTCTGGGCGGCTCCCCACAGCGCGGAGCCGAGCGGCGAATGAGCTGCGCGCGCGTCGCGGACCCCATCGGTGAGCAGCCACACGCGCCTGCCGGGAATCTGGGCGGCGGCTCGAGTGAGCGCGCGGAGCTCGCCGGTCAGCTCAGCGAGGCGGGTGTCCACACGGTCGCCGGTGTGCAGTGCGGTGTCCTGCACGTGAAGCACGATCGCCGCGCCCACCTCGGCAGACAGGTCCGCGGCGTGCGCGAGGCAGACGACCTCGGCACCGGCCTCGCGCAGCCCGTCACGCAGGTATGCGGCCAGTGCGCCCGAACCCACGATCGCGACCGAATCCTCCACCGCCGCGCGCTGATCGGTGTCGAGTTCCCACCGCTTCCAGGTCACCGTGTGCATCAGCGGGTTGTCGATCCCGTCGGCACGAAAGGCTGGGGCCTCGACGAATTCGGCGCCGCCCAGGTGCGCGATGGGTTGTCCGGTGGTGTCGGCGATCGAGATGTCGATGACATCGCTCATGCCCGCGCGAGCACTGGCGTGAATGCGGATGCGGTCGGTCCAGCGGCCTTCCAGTTCGACCTGCTGCACACCGGAGATCATCTTCATCGAGCGGTCCGCAGTGCCCGAGACCAGCATCGGGACGGTGAACGCGGCGTCGAGCAGCGCGGCCCAGGAAGTGGGATTGTCGATGCTGATCTCAGCGAGAACTTCCGCGGGACCCAAGCGCAATTCGTCGATGCGCCAAGCGAATGCGGAGGAAACGATGCCGCGTTTGTCGAGATTGCGAGCCAATTCGGTCGGGTCGATCACTTCCGCACAGCGCACACGGGCCGCCTCCCAATCGAAGGAGGACGCGACACCCACGAATCGCCGCTGGGTGCGGTGCGCGCTGGCGTGCACGCGCGGGGTGGCGGCGTGCTCGGTGGTCGCGGCGCGGCTGGTGATCGAGTAGGTGTGTGCGTTGC
>NZ_JBHXMY010000265.1:0-7882 GCF_042720195.1 Nocardia sp. NPDC058497
GGTACATGACGCGGGCAGACGGGAGCGCACGGTGACGACCACGGCGGTGGTGCTGGTGACGTAATGGCAGTCGTTGGTGGCGATCGGCGGAATGTCGAGCTGCTTGCTGACATTGATCAGGCCCTCGCGGACCCGGCGCTCGATCGACAGACCGTGGTCCATCACCTCGAGGAAGAAGTTCTCCTTGCCGAAGATCTCCTGCCACTTCGCGGCGGCTTCGAGCGCCTCGCGCTCGTGACCGAGGCGCAGCCGGGTCTGCACCTCACCCGACGGGCAGCCCGTCGTGGCGATGATGCCCTCCGCGTGCTGGGCGATGATCTCCTCGTCCATGCGCGCCCACTTGCCCAGCTGACCCTCGATGGAGGCCAGGCTCGACAGCTTGAACAGATTGCGCAGGCCGGTCGCGTTCTCGGCGACCATCGTCATGTGGGTGTAGGCACCCGAACCCGAGACGTCGTCACTCTTCTGCCCCGGATCACCCCACTGCACCCGCTTGGTGTCGAACCGGGAACCCGGCGCGATGTAGGCCTCGATGCCGATGATCGGCTTGATACCGGCCTTCTTGGCCGAGTTGTAGAACTCCGAGGCGCCGTACATGTTGCCGTGGTCGGTCATGCCGACAGCGGTCATGCCCAGCCGTTCCGCCTCCGCGAACAGCGGCGAAATCTTCGCCGCACCATCGAGCATGGAGTACTCGGTGTGGTTGTGCAGGTGAACGAACGATCCGGACGAGGCCAAGACGGTCCTTCCTCCCAGGGTGTCGACGGGGGTTGGCCCCAGCATTCTAGGCACGTGGGTCCGACAACTTTTCCCGTGCCACACGGGCGCCCCACCCCCGCCTCGGCCCGGTCCGGCGTGTCGTGGCGAAGGTCACCGGCGAGTCCTGAGCAACGTCTGTTTTCCGCTAGTTTCTCGGCGCTACGCGGCGCGCGCGGCCGCCTGTCGATGATCACCGGCGCACCGCGACGGCTTGCGGCGATAATCGGCGGATGTCCGCACCGGGTGGCGAGGGGTCTTCAGCCGAGTCGATGATGGTCGCGCCCGGCGGCCGCCGCGGATTCACGGTGGCCGGTACATGACGCGGGCAGACGGGAGCGCACGGTGACGACCACGGCGGTGGTGCTGGCGTGTGTGGTGATCGTCCTGATCACCGCATGGCTGGTGTGGCGGCGGACCCAGCGGGTGGTGACCACGCCTGCGCAGCGGGCCGTTCATCAGGCGTTGCATACCGCGTCGCTGGCCGCGGTGCCGTTGCGGCGGGGGTTGACGGCGGAGGCGGCGCGGGAGGCGGCGCCGCATTTGCGGGCGCTGGCCGGGGCCGAGGCGCTGGGGGTGGTGGACGCGGAGGCGACGCTGCTGGCGTGGGATGGACCGCATACGGGGATGGTCGAAGCGTTCGCGGAGGCGGCGCGGAGGGCGATCGCCGGCGAGCGGGCGGTGTTGGTCGGTGGGGACGAGTATTCGCTCATCGCGCAGCCGCTGCTGATCGATACGGGGGCGGCGGTGGGGGCGCTCGGGATGGTGACCACCGGGAAGCCGGGGCCGGGCATGCTCGGGGCGGCGAGTGAGGTCGCCCGGTATGCGTGCGGGCAGCTGGAGCTGGCCGAGCTGGACGCCTCCAGGGCCCGGGTCGACCGGGCCGAGCTGCGGGCGCTGCGGGCGCAGATCAGCCCGCATTTCATCTACAACGCGCTCAACACGATCGCCTCGTTCGTGCGCACCGATCCCGACCGGGCCCGCGAACTCATCCTCGAGTTCGCCGACTTCACCCGCTATTCCTTCCGCGCCGCAGGCGAATTCACCGTCCTCGCCGACGAACTACGCAATATCGAGCGCTACCTCGCCCTGGAACAGGCCCGCTTCGGCGACGCGCTCGACGTGCGGTTGCAGATCGCGCCGGAGGTGCTCGGCGTGGTGCTGCCGTTCCTGGCGCTGCAGCCGCTGGTGGAGAACGCGGTGCGGCACGGCCTCGGCGGCGGCGGTCGCGGCGGGCAGTTGAGCATCGTCGCCAGCGACGAGGGCACCGACTGCCTGATCAGCGTCGAAGACGACGGCATCGGCATGGACCCCGAACTCCTGCGCTCGGGCGCCCTCGACGCCGTCGACACCGACACCGGCCCCGCCCGCACCGGCGAAGCCGCCCACGTCGGCCTCGCCAACGTCGACGATCGCCTGCGCGCCGCCTTCGGCAACGACTACGGCCTTGTCGTCGACACCGCCCCCGGCGCGGGAACGAAAGTCAGCATGCGGGTACCGAAATTCCGCCCCGGAATCCGGGCTTGACGCCAGTTCGTCGTCAGTGCTCCACCATTCTCACCGCACGGCCGGCCGCAGATACGGCTCGACTCCGGACACAGTGACGGGAGTGCGCACAGGTCCAGCATTGGGCGAAGGGATCTGCCGGGTGACCACGGGGTGGATACCGTTCTCGGTGATATGTGGCGACGGTTACCATGGACAGGCTGTGAGCTGGAACACCGATGAACCCCCGACCGCTCTGCGGGTGCTCGCCGTCGATGACGAGAAGCCGGCGCTCGATGAGCTGGTGTATCTGCTGAGCACCCAGAGCGGGGTCGGGGAGATTCATCGGGCGGGTGAGTCGACGAGTGCGTTGCGGTTGTTGCGGGCGCATCCGATCGATGCGGTGTTTCTCGATATCGATATGCCGGGGCTCACGGGGATGGAGCTGGCGGGGATTCTGTCGGAGTTCGCCGAGCCGCCCGCGGTGGTGTTCGTGACGGCGCATGACGATCACGCGGTGGCGGCGTTCGATCTGGGCGCGGTGGATTATCTGCTGAAGCCGTTGCGGGCGGCGCGGCTGGCCGAGGCGGTGCGGCGGATCGTTGCCGCCCGGGTGTCGGTGCAGGCCGCGACACCGCCGGAGCCCGCGCATCCGAGCGAGGTGATCCCGGTGGAGCTCGGCGGGGTGACCACCTTGGTGAACCGGGCCGATGTCGCCTGGGTCGAAGCCGACGGCGACTACGCCCGGCTGCACACCGGCACCGGCTCTCATCTGGTGCGGATCCCGCTCTCCGCGCTCGAATCACGGTGGGAGGACGCCGGATTCCTGCGCGTGCACCGGTCGTATCTGGTGGCATTGCGGCTGGTCACCGGGCTGCGCACTGCGGGTAGCGGCACGGTGGTGTGCCTGCGTGCCGAGGGCGCGGCCGGTGCGGTGGAACTGCCGGTGAGCCGGCGCCAGGTGCGCGAGCTCAAGCAGCGGCTGGTGCACGGGCCGCGACAGAACTGGTCGCAGCGGTGACGGGTCCGCAGCGCCCGCCACGGGAACGGGTGGTGCTGGCGCAGCGGCGCGGTGCCCGGCAGGTGCGCACCCGCACCGAGGTGGTCGAGCAGACCGATCTCGGCGCCGCGCTCATCGGCGGGCTGATCCGCGCACAGTTGGGTTTGGCGCTGCGCCTCAGCCTGGTGATCGTCGCCGGTTTCGGTGCGCTACCGGTGCTGTTCGGCATCGATGCGATCGCCGAGGCGACGATGGCCGGAATCCGCCTGCCGTGGCTTGTCCTCGGCGGCCTCGCGTTCCCCGCGCTGTACGCGGTGGGGCGGCTGTACGTGCGCTTGGCGCAGCGCAATGAAGACGACTTCCTGGAATTGGCAGGCGACTGAGATGGCCGCCCGCTCGCATCGGCGCACGATATCCGCGCTAGGCGACAACTTTTCGATCGCGAACCCTGCACCGGCCACCAGCTCGGCGACCGTATCCCCGGTATGGGCCCGATGAGTTCCGGCAACCCCGCGCTCACGCTCACCGCTCTGCTGCTGGCGGCACTGGCCACTATCGGTATCGGGTTCTATGGAGTTCGACTGTCGCGCACGACATCCGACTTCCTGGTCGCCTCACGCACGGTAGGTTCACGCTGGAATGCGGCCGCGATCTCGGGCGAATATCTCTCCGCTGCTTCGTTTCTCGGTGTTGCCGGGCTCATCGCCAAATACGGCGCCGACGCGCTGTGGTATCCGGTGGGCTTCACCGCGGGGTATCTGGGACTGCTGATGTTCGTCGCGGCACCGTTGCGCCGATCGGGCGCGTATACCGTGCCCGACTTCGCGGAGTTCCGCCTGGGTTCGATTCGATTGCGGCGCATGGCCGCCGGGCTCGTGGTGCTGGTATGCGCGGTGTACCTGATCCCCCAGTTCCAGGGCGCCGGGCTGACGCTGCACATCCTGCTCGGGGCGCCGCACTGGGTGGGCGCGGTAGCCGTCGGCGCGATCGTGCTGGCGAATGTGATCGGCGGCGGCATGCGGTCGGTGACGTTGGCGCAGGCGTTCCAGTACTGGCTGAAACTGACCGCGGTGGCGGTGCCCGCGCTGGTACTCGGCCTGCATTTCCTCGCCGACGAACGGCCGGTCGGTACTCCGGCGCCGCCGCTGGTCGACGAGCGCACCACGGTCGACATCTCCACCGATGTGGTGGTGCACCTGGATGTTTCGCAGCAGGTGAGAGTCACCGGCACCCTCGACGGGCGCACCGAGGACGGGCCGGTCCTGCTCACTCCGGGCAACCACACCCTGGCGGCAGGCAGCGAACTGATCCTCGAACCAGGGTCGGCGGTCCCGGTGGTCGCCGGTGCGCCCGCCGACGGTGCGAGCTGGGTCGCGGCGGGTGGCGGGTTCGGTGGCGAACATCCGCAGTACCAGGTGTTCTCGCTGATCGTGGCGACCTTCCTCGGCACCATGGGTCTGCCGCATGTGCTGGTCCGCTTCTACACCAACCGGGATGGTCCGTCGGCCCGCCGGACCGCGCTGACCGTGATCGGGCTGGTCGGCCTGTTCTATCTGTTCCCGATCCTGCTGGGCGTCTTCGCCCGGCTGTACGTGCCGCAATTGCTGATCACCGGCGCCTCCGACGCCGCCGTGGTCCTGCTGCCGGGCGCGGTCCTAGGTGGACTCGGCGGGCAACTGCTCGCCGCCCTCGCCGCCGCGGGTGCGATCGCGGCGTTCCTGTCCACCTCCTCGGGTCTGCTGGTCAGCCTCGCCGGCGTGCTCAGCACCGACGTGCTGCGCGGCCGGATCCGGGACTTCCGCGCCGCCGCTCTCGTCGCCGGGCTCGTCCCGCTGACGCTGGCGCTGACCGTCGCCTCGCTAGACCTGTCCCGCACGGTCGCGCTCGCGTTCTCGGTGGCCGCGTCGACCCTGTGCCCACTGCTGGTGCTCGGCATCTGGTGGCGCGGGCTCACCGCGGCGGGCGCGGCCGGCGGCCTGCTCACCGGCGGCATCACCGCGGGCGGCGCGACCGTGCTCGCGGTGCTGGGCGGGGTCTCCCCCGAGCTGGCCGGCGGCTGGGCGTCGGCGATCGTCGACTATCCGGGCGCGGTCAGCGTGCCGCTGGCGTTCGCGGTGACGATCCTGGTCAGCCTGCTGACGAAGGGTCAGGACAAGCGGACGATCGCGGGGATCTTCCTGCGCATGCACGCGCCGGAACGACTCGGCATGAGCGCCGACCGCGACCCGGAAACCGCCGCCCACCGGTGATCTCGCGCTGACCGTTCGTCGCGCCACAGCGACCGTTCACCGCACGAGCGGCCACCTTCACCGAGTGACCCACGCCACACCATAATGCGCGCACGCTCGCTGCCCTACGGTCATCCCACGCACGACACTCCTCACGCTAGGACCACCAGGCATGACCGAAACCGACACCGAAGAAGCGCCCGACCGGCGCACGCCGAGTGCCGACGAATGGCTCGCCGTGCAGGCGAGCCCGCAGTTCCAGGAGCTGCGCAACCGCCTGCGCCGCTTCGTCTTCCCGATGACCGCGCTGTTTCTGGTGTGGTACCTGAGCTATGTGCTGCTCGGCGCGTACGCGCACGACTTCATGGCGACCGAGGTCTTCGGCAACGTCAATGTGGGTCTGCTGCTCGGCCTCGGGCAGTTCGTCTCCACGTTCCTCATCACCGGGCTCTACGTCCGTTTCGCCAATCGTGAGCTGGACCCGCGCGCCGCGGCCATCCGCGAATCTCTCGAGGAGGGCCGGGCATGAGCACCACCCTTGCCGCGGCGACAACGGTGGGCAACCCCATCGCCAATATCGCCATCTTCGCGCTGTTCGTCGCGGTCACCATGGTCGTGGTGATCCGGGCCAGCCGCAACAATGCCAGTGCCGCCGACTATTTCACCGGCGGCCGTGGCTTCTCCGGTCCGCAGAACGGCATCGCCATCGCCGGTGACTACCTGTCGGCGGCGAGCTTCCTCGGTATCGCGGGCGCGATCGCCGTCTACGGCTACGACGGGTTCCTGTACTCGATCGGGTTCCTGGTCGCGTGGCTGGTCGCGCTGCTGCTGGTGGCCGAAATGCTGCGCAACACCGGCAAATTCACGATGGCCGACGTGCTCAGCTTCCGGTTGAAGGAAGGCCCGGTGCGCACCGCGGCCGCGCTGACCACCCTGACGGTGTCGCTGTTCTATCTGCTCGCGCAGATGGCGGGCGCGGGCGGCCTGGTCGCGCTGCTGCTCGACATCTCCTCGCGCGCGGGGCAATCGGTCGTGATCGCGATCGTCGGCGTGTTGATGATCGTCTATGTGCTGGTCGGCGGCATGAAGGGCACCACCTGGGTGCAGATCATCAAGGCGGTGCTGCTGATCGCGGGCGCCGCGCTGATGACGGTGCTGGTGCTGGCCAAGTTCGGCTTCAACTTCTCCGACATCCTCGGCGCCGCACAGGAATCGGTGAGCGAGTCGGCCAGCAAGGCCGTCGCCGCCCGTGATGTGCTCGCGCCGGGCGCCCAGTACGGCGGCAGCGAGACCTCGAAGCTGAACTTCCTGTCGCTGGGTCTGGCGCTGGTGCTGGGCACCGCGGGTCTGCCGCATGTGCTGATGCGCTTCTACACGGTGCCCACCGCGAAAGAGGCGCGGCGCTCGGTGGTCTGGGCGATCAGCCTGATCGGCGCGTTCTACCTGTTCACCCTGGTGCTCGGGTACGGCGCGGCCGCCATCGTCGGCCCGGACAAGATCCTCGCCGCGGCGGGCGGGCAGAACTCGGCTGCGCCGCTGCTGGCATTCGAGCTCGGCGGCGTGATCCTGCTCGGCGTGATCTCGGCGGTCGCGTTCGCGACGATCCTCGCCGTCGTGGCCGGTCTGACGATCACCGCCTCGGCCTCGTTCGCCCACGACATCTACGCCAGCGTGATCAAGAAGGGCAAGGTCGACGACCGCAAGCAGGTGCGGGTCTCGCGGATCACCGCCGTGGTGATCGGTGTGCTCGCGATCGGTCTCGGCATCCTGGCCAACGGCCAGAACATCGCGTTCCTGGTGGCGCTGGCGTTCGCGGTGGCGGCGGCGGCGAACCTGCCGACGATCCTGTACTCGCTGTTCTGGAAGCGGTTCAATACCACCGGCGCGCTGTGGTCGATGTACGGCGGCCTGATCTCGACCATCGTGCTCATCGTGTTCTCCCCGGCGGTGTCGGGCACCAAGACCTCGATGATCACCGGGACCGATTTCCACTGGTTCCCGCTGTCCAACCCCGGCATCGTGTCCATCCCGCTGGCGTTCGCGCTCGGCGTGGTCGGCACCTTCGCCGGTGGCCGTGGCGAGCAGGTCGACACCGCCAAGGCCGCCGAGATGGAAGTACGCGCGCTCACCGGTGTCGGTGCGGAGAAGGCGATCTCGCACTGATGCCGTCCTGCCCGGGCCGGTGGTAACCCCCCCGGCCCGGGCTCTACCCCTGTTGTTCGAAGGAGATTTCTTGTGACCGGTGCAGTCACCGACCCCACCCGACCCGACCACGCGACCAGCTATCCGCCCGTCGCGGAGTTCGCCGCGCGGGCCAATGCCGACGCCACGCTCGCCGAGCGGGCGCTGACCGATCGCGACGGTTTCTGGGCCGAGCAGGCGAACCGGCTGCACTGGCACAAGCCGTTCACCC
>NZ_JBHXMY010000266.1:0-7853 GCF_042720195.1 Nocardia sp. NPDC058497
AGTGCGACATGTTTGAAATAGTTCGACAGCACATTCAGCGCCACATGACCGACTGTCTCGGCCAGCTCGCCGTCGCTGACGCCGCTGTTCCTGGCCTCGGCCAGTTGCTCGTCGCTCACCCGTCCGCCGGTACGCAGCACCTCGCGCGCGAAGCGCAATACCGCCTCGGCATGCGGATTGTCGGCGCCCGCCTCGCGCGTCGCCGCTATCGCCTCCGGTGTGAATCCCATCTTCGCCGCCCGCATCGTGTGCGCGGAGACGCAGTACTCGCAACCATTGTCGCTCGCGATCAGCAGGGCCAGTTGCTCACGGGTCTTCGTGCCGAGCTTGCCCGCGGTCAGTGCGTCTCGCAGCCGCAGATACCCCCGTAGGGTGGCCGGACTGTTCGCCATCGCGGCATAGAGATTCGGCACCCGGCTCAGCTGCCGCTGCACCTCGGCGAGTAGTTCGCCCTGTTCAATATCGGCGGCATCTGCGGTGACGAGGGGAAGTCGGGACATGGTGCACTCCAGTGGTTTTCGACAACGGTACTGATCGGTACCAAATTGAGACGGTACTGATCGGTGCCGTAGTGGTCAAGCGATTCGGTACCGATCGTTTCCGTTCTGGTACCGTGAGCCCATGGCGACACAGGCCAAGCAGCGATTGCTCACCACCGCGGAAGAGTTGTTCTACGCCGAGGGCATCCGTGCCGTCGGCATCGACCGGCTGCTCCAGGAATCCGGCATCGGCCGCGCCTCCTTCTACCGCCACTTCGCGAGCAAGGACGACCTCGTCGTCGCCGTCCTGGAAGACCGCGACCACCGCTGGCTCGACTGGCTGCGCACCTCGGTCGAATCCGTCGACGACCCCGCGGCCCGCCCGCTGGCGGTCTTCACCGCCCTCGCGGAACGCTTCGCCCGCAACGATTTCCGCGGCTGCGCCTTCATCAACACCATGATCGAAATGGCCGACCCCACCTCCCCTGCCCATCAGGTAGCCGACCACCACAAACGCCGCGTCATCACCTACCTTGCCGAACTCCTCACCGCCGCAAACCAACCCGACCCGAACACCCTCGCCACCGAACTGGCCCTGCTCATCGACGGCGCCATCGTCACCGCCGTCCGCGAGAACTCTCCCGCCGCCGCCGACCGCGCGGCCACCATCGCCGCCAAACTGCTCGCATAGTTGGCGAAACGCCAGTTCAGGGTGGAATCTGCCGCGCCCAGACACGCCGACATCATTTTGTCGGTGGGTAGCGAGGGGTTCATCATCGTCCGATGTCGCCTGACAAGCGCCCTCGCGCGAAGAGTCATGGACCGAAATCGGCATCGGCAGTACATTGTCGAACCCGGCCATCCGCTGATGACGCGCACGAGATCGTCTACTTCCGCACTGCCGAAGGTAAACTGCCTGGTCGGGACTACATTGAAGCGCTTCCCGCCAAGGCTAGAGCCAAAGCTAAGGCGGCGCTGATCGCTGTCGCGGCGGCGCCACCCAAACGGTTCTCTGGTGGTGGGTACTGGGAAGCGATGCACGGTGAGATGACCGGCTGGTTCGAAATTCGTTGCGACAGCCGTCCGCTGCACTACCGCATCTTCTGTCGGCTCGACTACGAGGCGATAGGGCGCGACAAGCCACTGCTGGTCGTTGTCGGCGGGCTCACCAAGGCCTACGGAACGACGTTCTCGCGAGCTGAGTACCAGACAATTCGAGACCTCGGTGCGGAGTACTCAGCGACCAATCCGCGCTCGGTCGGTTAGCAAGGGGTGCGGTCGAATTGTTCGACCGCTGCCTCCAGTCCGGCAAGATCATTCACCCGCCCCGATGTCAGGGCTGCAGTCAACACCTCTCGCCCTGGCTCGTCGAGAGGTTCGAGCGTCAATCGAAAGCCCAACGCTGCGGCGGCCTCCGTCACTGTGCGCAGCGTGGGGTTTTTCGGGGTGCTGAGCAGGCGCCGGATCGTCGACGGCTCAGTGGACATTGCTCGTGCCAGCTCGGCCTTCGTCAGCTCCGACTCCTCGCGAGCGTGGTCCAGCGCATTGATGATCGAGTCGACGGTCTTGATTCGAACCGCCTCCAAGACGAACTCGCGAAGGAACTCGGGATCGTCGAGATCTTCGGCCAGGTCGGCCCAGAATATGCTCCGGTCGCTCATCGCTCGTTCGCCTCCTCATCGCGTCACGGACCTGCGTAACTTATATGCTACGCCGCGGGTCGTCCGGTGTGAAGGCGCGAACGGTGTGGTCGTTACCCAGCGTGCAGGTGGCGGGCGGTCGGTGAGGTGGGGACCGTCGCTGGGTCGGGGGCGGTGCCGAGCAGGCGGTCGGCCGTGCCGGAGGTGGTTACGGTGAACCAGTAGTGCTCGTTCTTGTAGTGGTGGTGGCGGTGGTTGCGCCAGATCGCCCGGTAGAGGGCGTGCTTGGGCTTGTAGTCGGTGTGGATGGGGTGGTGGGTCCACTCGTAGAGCAGGCCGAGGGTGGAGATTGTCAGCAGGAAAGTCAGGCCGAGGCCGAGGCGGGGGAAGGCCAGCAGGGCGATGGCGAGCAGCGCGACGATGGTGAGTGTCAGGGACTTGGGTGGGATGAACACCAAGGGGGTGTCGCGTGGATCGGTGTGGTGCGCACGGTGTTTGCGTGCCAGTTCGCTGTCGATGGTGATCGGGCCGAGGTGGCGCGGGCGCCAGTGCAGCACCGTCACGTGGATGATCCACTCGGTCACCGGGAAAGTGGCGACGACGATCAGGGGGACGAGGGCATCGGTGAACTGCCAGTCGCCGACGGCGATGCGGGCCACCAGGGCGGCCACGAAAACCGCGGTGATCATCCAGGGTGACGGGTGCCGGACGAACTCGCGCGCCATCTCGCGCAGGGTCGTGCCGCGGCGGATCGCGCGGGGCGAATCAGTTCTCGTCGCGTGGGGTGAGTCGGTTCCGGGCGTGGCGGGTGAGTCGGATCCGGTGGCGCGCCCGCGACTCCGGCGTTGACCGGACGGGTCCGCGGGGTGCGCTGTAGTGGCGGTCTCGTGCGACGTCGTTGTCGGACGGTCTTTCATCATGGCGATTCCTCGGGTGGATCACGCCCCGTCGAGGGCGTGAATGAGAGCGATGGTCGCCGGTCCGAGCAGTTCCCGGGCGGATTCGGCGGCCTTTTCCGGCTCACCCGCGGCGATCGCGGCGGCCAGGTCTCGATACGCGCCACCATTGCCCACCTCGGCGGACATGATCGGCGCGAGCGCAGCCAGCGCGGGTTCATAGGCGGCGCGCAGCATGGAATACATCAGCCGGAACGCGATCGAATCGGCGAGATCGAGAACGTGATCCCAGAATTCGAGTGCGATCCGCTGCTGGGTGAGCGGGTCCTGTTCGGCGACAAGGGCATCGACGGATTCCCGCAGTAGCACCAGTTCGCTGTCGATCGGCGCAATGGCGTTCCGATTCTCGCTCAGGTCTTTCCGGCCGCTGCCGGGGGCAGAACCCGAGGCGGCGTCGGTACCGAGCGATCGGACCCGCCGAACCCGCACAGCCGCGAGTTCGGCGATCTTCGGACCGTTGTGCAGCCGCGCCTCGAGAATGCTGCGCGCCACCGCCGGGTCGATGGTGTCACCCCGAAGCAACAGCCGAGGCAGCACTTCCAGCCCCGCACTCCGCCGATAATCGAGCACCGTCGTGGCTTCACCCTGCCGCACCGACACCAGCCCCGCCGCGGCGAGCCGCTGCAAAGCCTCACGAACAGCAGGCCGCGAAACCCCCAGCGCCTCGGCCAACTGCCGCTCACTCGGCAACGTACTCCCCGCCGCCAACTCCCCACCCAGCACCTCTGCGGCGATCTGCTCGAACACATCACCGGAAACCGAGCGCTTCACCACGGGAGTCCATGCCATGCCTCTGATACTGCACCCAGCAGGTCAAGAGGTCAAGTGGTCAGGCCAGTTGCATTTATGCCCCATTTCCGGACTATCGCCGGAAATGCGACAACTTCCCGCTCTCTCCCGGGTGGGCTATCGGGAACTGTTGCCGCGACACGCACGTGCCGAGCTGGGGGGTCGTTGACCCGGCACGCGCCGCCGTTACGTCAGGGACGATCACGGGATGAACGATCGATGGCCCGAGCAACTAATAGCGCGTCCCATGACCCACAGCGACGCCCACCAAGTGTCCAACTGGAGATACGGCGGACCATGGCAGGTCTACAACCTGACTACCGCCGACGAGCTACCCACCGCCGACGGCGGATACATGACGGTGAGCGATGCCGACACCGGCCGAATCATCGGGTTCTACTGCACCGGAACAGAAGCGCGAGTGCCGGGCCTCATCGAAGACCTCAACGTCATCGACCTCGGCGTCGGGATGGCTCCCCACTGGGTCGGCAAAGGTCACGGCATGCACTTCGGCACCGCTGTCATCACACAGCTCCGCCGCACTCACCCAACGACTCCAATTCGCGCCGTCATCCAAACCTGGAACACGAGAAGTCGACAGCTGGTCCGCCGGCTGGGCTTCATCGAGTGCGACGAGCATCACTGCGTCCAAAGCGGCCAGATGGTCGCATACACCGTGGCGATACTCTTCGCCACCGAGCTCCCCGGCCCGACCACTCACAACTGGCCAAATCAGACTGAATAGTCCGGGGTCTCAATACTGCTCCTACACCAACAAGACAGGGTCGTTCCGTCATGATGTCTCGGTGGACAAACTTCTGGTACTGGTCAACGGCCTGCCAGGCTCGGGCAAATCGACGTTGGGCAGGTCATTAGCCCAGACGCTAGGAGCCCAGTTCCTGTCCAAGGACATCGTGAAAGAGGCACTGGCTACCTGCGTCGAAGGCGCATTGGCGATCCCCGAAATCGGCGGGATCGCGATGGACGCGCTGTGGGCACTGGCACGGGCGACGCCGGAAACCGTGGTCATCGACTCGTGGTGGTTCAAGCCACGCGACCTGCAACTCGCCGCGGCGGGCGTCAAGCGGTCCGCGGCCGACCTGGCGGTCGAGGTCTGGTGCGATGCCCCAGCCGAGGTAGCAAGGGCCCGCTATGCGGCCAGGCGCCGAGCCCCGCTGCACCGGGACGATCAGCGCCTGGCTGACGACTGGACGGTGTGGGCCGAGCAGGCCGAGCCTCTCGGACTCACGCCCGTCGTCGTCATCGACACGACTCGGCCAGTCGACTGCGCCGACCTTGTTGAGCAAATCAAGCTCGTAGCCAGCCCACTTCCGTCTGATCCGGCCCCGCACAACGTGGGACGCGACCAGAAGGACACCGCCGACGCGGCGCTCCGTGACTATGTGCAGCGGGTACGTCGGGTCGAAGCGGCACAACGCCTGTTCGAGCGTGGGCAGCAGAGCGAATTCGACCGGGAGGCAACGGCGCACGACGAGGTGAAGGCTGCCCGCAAGCGTGCCCTCGAGTCGTGATCCGGTATCCGCTGGATGCCTCCGGACTGTCGCGGTTGTTGCGCAACGCGGATGGGTTTGCCCCATGGCCGCCGGAAAGTCGTTGCGGCACAACGCGAGGCAGCTGGCCGCAGGGTCAGCTGGGGTCGGAGCCGCGGATAGCGGAGAGCCAGGTGAAGGTGGCGGCGGTGACGGTGGTGGCGCCGACGAAGGCGCCGATGCCGCCGTTCATGACGTAGACCCAGAGGAGGCCCGCGATGGGGGCGCCTACGGCGGGCTGGATGTCGAGGATCAGGCGGCGGGGGATGCCGAATGTGGGTACCTCGGTGGGGCGGCTCGGGTTGTCGATCAGTTTGCCCGCGGGCTCGGTGGTGCGGACCCGGCCGGAGGGGTAGAAGCGGGTGTCGCCTGCGCGGATCGTGCGGCCGGTCAGTTCCAGGTCGGTGGGGGTCAGCGTGGACAGGCACGGTTCGTAGAAGACCGGCTGCCAGACCATCCGGTCGCCACTGGTGATCTCCAGCCACGACCGGCTCACCAGCCGATGCTGCTGCCGGACTCGCTTCCCACCCACCGTGCCGGTAGCCACGAGACCGGTCGGGATGACGCCGAAGGCGAGTCCGAGCTGGTAGGTGGTGACAGCGAGGATCGCCAGGGCGACCGCGGCGAGCGCGCTCAGCTGATCGAGGTCGGCGAACGGCACCCACGCGGCGATGACCGCGAGGGTGCCGGACGTGACGAGCAGTGGATAGGTGAGTGCGCGCGCCGGGCTCGAGCTGCGCACTTACTTCACGAAGCCGATCTTGGTGTAGTCCAGCGAGGCCAGACCCGCCGCACCGAAGTTGGCCAGGTTGTCCCGGACGGCGACATTGCCCGGCGACTGCATCAGCGGAAGAGAATGTCCCTCCTCGAAGACCTTCCGGTCGACCTGGTTCGCCAGTTCGATGGCTTTGGCTGGGTCGAGTTCGGAGACGGTCTGCTCGATCAAGGCATTGAGCTCGGGTGAGCCGATCCGGCCGTAATTTCCCTGGACATCGTTGGGGTAGAGACCGAAGATCTGGGGCAGGCTGCTGAGCGGGAACGGATCACCGACCCAACTCCACTGGCCGACATCGAAATTGCCCGGAGTGATGTTCTCGGCGAAGAATCCGGCACCGGGTTTCGTTTCGATGATCAGCTTGACGCCGATCTGGGCAAGATTCTGCTGGATGATCTGAGCGATGCTGATCCACGTATCGGCGTTGTACATCACGTCGCGGATCTCGAGCTTGCGGCCGTCCTTCTCGCGAACATCACCGTAGAGCTTCCAGCCGAGCGCATCGAGTTCCCTGGCAGCTGCGGTGGGGTCGAACCCGAGACTGTTGTCCTGGTAGCCCTTCTGGCCGGCCACGTAGACGTGATTGTTGAGCGGTTTCGGGTCCTGGACCATGCCGTTCTGGATCGCGTTGGCGATGCCCTGCCGGTCGATGGCCTTCGAAATCGCCACGCGCACACCTTGCTCGGCCAAGATCGAGCCCGGCGCGCCGTTGAATGTCAGATGTGACCACTGGTTGCCTGGTGCCCGGCGAATGGCGATGCCGGGGGTACTGCGCGCGGTCTGCATCTCGTTGATATCGGCCAGGCCGACGGCGTCGATCTCGTTGTTCTGCAGTGCGGGCAACCTCGCGGCACTGTCGAGCATGCTGAAGGTGATGGTGTCGAGCTTGGGTGTGTTACCCCACCACCGTGGGTTGCGTTCCAGGACCATACGGCCTTGACCGCGGTCGACGGACTGCACGATGAACGCGCCGGCCGATGGCCCTGGGCCGTCCACCAGACTCTGGTTGAAAGCATCGGGACTGCTGGTCACGGACTTGGGAAACAGGAACGAATTTCCCGCGAACTGCCCACGCCACTCCGCATAGTGCTGTTTGAACGTGATGATTGCCTGGCGATCGTCGACCCCGCGCTCGACCCGGTCGACCCGATCGAAACCGTTCGTCATGGCGATCAGATACGACTTGTCGTTGCCACTGAGCGCCTGCGCCTGCGAACTGATGTCCTCCCAGGTGATCGGCGAACCGTCCGACCAGACCGCCTTCGGGTTGATCGTGTAAGTCACCTGTTGTGGCTCGGTCGAGGTCATCGAGATATCGGTGAAATAATCGGTATTGACCGATAATTCGGCGCCGGCATTCGTCGTGAAGGCTCGCGGCATCGTCGGCCGCAACACACTCGCGACTTCCGCGTCGTTCCCGTCGGTGTGCAGCCCGTTCCAATTCTGCGGGAGCGCGCTCACCGCCAGCCGCAGATTGCCGCCGTCGCGCAGTTCGCTGACATCCTTGGGGTTGATGTCGTTGGTCGTGCCGAGCGCCGCCTCGCCGGTCGGCGAGCTGTCATTCCCCGAGCCGCACCCGGCAGCGATCAGACTGACGACAACCAGTGGTATCGCCAGACGGGTGGTCATTGAACGAATCCGCATGGTCCGCTCCTTTCCGAAGG
>NZ_JBHXMY010000267.1:0-7845 GCF_042720195.1 Nocardia sp. NPDC058497
CACCGCGACACCGCCACCCGAAGCGTTCTCTCGTCATCGTTGGAGACTTATTCGAGCGCGGCCGTGCGCGCCCAACCGGTCGACTTGTACGGAGTCGCCAGCGCTGTTTACAGCGGATCCCGCGCCCCGACCGCGGGCATGGTCTACAAGCTGGTCGAGGTCGACGGCATTCCGGTCGCCAAGCGCAGCAGCCACAAGCAGTCGCGCGGCGGCACCAAAAAGGCCGTGCGGCTGGCCCGCGCGACCGGCACGATCGTCGAGGAGATCGTGTACCCGGCCGCCGGAGAGGCACCGGCCACCAACGGTTTCCAGGTGCGCGAGCTGCAGGTGCCGCTGGTCCGCAAGGGCGCGGCGGTCGACGGGGTGGCGACGCTGGCGCAGAGCCGGGAGCTGGTCGCGCGCGGGCTGGTCAGCCTGCCGTGGGAGGGGCTCAAGCTCTCGGCGGGCGAGCCCGCGGTGCCGACCACGTTCCTGGGCGAGCCCGCGGTGCCGACCACGTTCCTGGGCTGACCGGGTGGCCGACCCGGCGCGGGCGGCGGAGAATGGTCCGGCAGAGCCCTGCGGAGAAGGTGAGGACGGCATGGCACGTGGCCTGGTGATCGTGGACGTGCAGAACGACTTCTGTGAGGGCGGTTCCCTCGCCGTCACCGGTGGTGCCGCGGTGGCGGCGGCGATCAGCGCGTTCCTGGCGCGCAACCACTACGACGCCGTGGTCGCGACCAGGGATTATCACGTCGATCCCGGTCCGCACTTCTCCGCCGAGCCCGACTACGTCGACACCTGGCCGCCGCACTGCCGGGTCGATACCCCGGGCGCCGACTTCCACCCCGCGCTCGACACCGGCCCGATCGAGGAGGTCTTCTCCAAGGGCGAGTATTCCGCGGCGTATTCCGGCTTCGAAGGCGCGTCGGCCGACGGCACCACCCTGGCCGACTGGCTGCGCGCCCGGTCCATCGACACCGTCGACGTCGTCGGCATCGCCACCGACCACTGCGTCCGCGCCACCGCCCTCGATGCCAGGTCCGAGGGCTTCGACACCCGCATCCTGCTGGATCTCACCGCCGGTGTCGCCCCCGAGACCGTCGCCTCCGCCCTGACCAAACTGCGCGCGGCGGGCGTCGACCTGGTCGGCGGGCTTCCCGCCTGACCCAACCCGCGCGGGACTCGACCCACCTGGCGAACTGCCCGCCCGGCCACCCCGCGACCGACGTCGACCCGGCAGTCAAGCTGCCGCCTGACCACCCGCGGTGGGCGTCGACCCGGTCGGCGAGCTGCTCGCCTGAGCCGCAGGGGGTCAACCCGGCCCGGCGAACTGCCCGCGGCAGGTGCGCGCGTCGCCGCTAGCCTGCACGCATGGACTACCGATTCCCGGCGCAGGCACGCGACCGCCTCACCACGGCGCTGGCCGATCTCGACTCCATCCACGACGCCGCCGACATCGTCTTCTGGTCCAACCCCGTCACCGATGAACTGCAGCGCCGCGGCATCGGCGCCTTCGCCGAACTCCCGCCCGCCTTCGCCCACCTGCTGGCCCTGTCGAGCCTGCACACCAGCGTCCTGGACGCTGGCTTCAGCAGCTACCTGCGAACCCGCCGCAGCGAACTCCCCTGGGCCACACGCGGTTTGCGCGCCGCAGGCATGCCGCAACTGGCCGCGGCCGCGGTACTGGCCGCCCGCGACGCCTCCGCCAGCTCCGCCGACGACGACCTCGACCGCTTCTTCGACGACGAGCACCAGACCATCGCCAACCCCGGCCAGATCCGCCGCCCCGACGGCGCCCGCGCCGACGACCCCGACGAGATCTACGACATCAACGAGCCCGCCGACTTCGAGCAGCGCGTCCTCGACTACATCCGCGCCAACATCGACGACTTCGTCCGCGAGTCCTGAGCGGGCTCGCCGTCGGCCGGGCGGACTTGTCTGAGGGGGCGGATAAGCTGCCTGCGTGCCCGAAATTCCTCCCGTCGCCGACCTGCTCGCCACCGCCGTGCATGCCCTGGGAGGCACGGAACGCACCGGTCAGACCACCATGGCCACCGCCGTCGACCACGCGATCGACACCAAAGAGCATCTGGCGGTCCAAGCCGGGACGGGCACCGGTAAATCGCTGGCCTATCTCGTACCGAGCCTGCGGCACGCGGTGCGGACGGGGCGCACCGTGGTCGTCTCCACCGCGACGATCGCGCTGCAGCGTCAGCTCGTCGACCGCGATCTGCCGCGACTGGCCGACGCGCTCGCCAAACCGCTGGGCCGGGTACCGCAGTTCGCGATCCTCAAGGGCCGCAACAACTATCTGTGCCTGAACAAGATCAACAGCGTGATCCCGGAGGACACCGGCGGCGAGGCCGAACTGTTCGACGCGTTCGCCATCTCCAAGCTCGGCCGCGAGGTCCAGCGCCTCAACGAATGGGCCTCCGACACCGAGACCGGCGACCGCGACGAGATCGCCCCCGGCGTCAGCGACCGGGCCTGGCGCCAGGTCAGCGTGTCCTCGCGCGAATGCCTCGGCAAGACCCGCTGCCAGTTCGGCCAGGACTGTTTCGCCGAGAAGGCGCGCGCGGAATCGGCGCAGTCCGACGTGGTCGTCACCAATCACGCGCTGCTCGCCATCGACGCGATCAGCGGCATCCAGGTGCTGCCCGAACACGATGTCGTGGTGATCGACGAGGCGCACGAGCTGGTCGACCGGGTCACCGGGGTGGCGACCGCCGAACTCGCCGCGACCGCGATCAGCGCCGCCGCCCGCCGCTGCACCAAGCTGATCGACGACCGCGAGGTCGACCGGCTCGAAGGCGCCGCCGAGGCGTTCCACGAGGCACTCGAAGACATGCCCGCGGGCCGCTGGGACCAGCTCCCCGACGGCATCGCCCCCGTGCTCGCGCTGGTCCGCGACGCCGCCTGGAACGCGCGCACCGCCATCGCGCCGCAGGGCCGCGTCAAGGCCACCGACGATCCCGACAACGCCGCCGCCCGCACGATGGCGGTGGCCGCGATCGACGACGTGCACGACGCGGCCGTGCGCGCGCTCACCGCGTTCGAGGAGGCCGATCCAGCCGCGCGCCGCGACGTCATCTGGTTGTCGGCCGACGAGATCCGCGGCGTCGCGCGCCGCACATTGCGGATGGCGCCGCTGTCGGTGGGTGGCTTGTTGCGCAGCAGGCTGTTCGGCACCGCGACCGTGGTACTCACCTCGGCGACGCTGCAGATCGGCGGCTCGTTCGACGGGCTGGCGATCACCTGGGGTCTGCCGTCACAGCAGGGCGGCAAGGTCGACCCGGCCATGGCCAACGGCGCGACGGCTCCGGCCGACCTCGAATCGGTGCGCTGGAGTTCTCTCGACGTCGGCTCCCCGTTCGACCACGCCAAGTCCGGCATCCTCTATGTCGCCAAGCATCTGCCCGCGCCGGGTCGCGACGGCCTCTCGCCCGCCTATCTCGACGAGATCGAGCAGCTCATCACCTCCGCGGGCGGGCGCACGCTCGGCCTGTTCTCCTCGATGCGCGCCGCCAAGGCCGCGACCGAGGCGCTGCGCGAACGACTCGACACGCCGGTGCTGTGCCAGGGCGAGGATTCGATGGGCGCGCTGGTCCGCAAGTTCGCCGACGATCCGGCGACCTCGCTGTTCGGCACCCTCACGCTGTGGCAGGGCGTCGACGTGCCCGGCCCGTCGCTGAGTCTGGTGATCCTCGACCGCATCCCGTTCCCCCGCCCCGACGATCCGCTGCTCACCGCACGCCAGCGCGCGGTGGAATCGCGCGGCGGCAACGGCTTCATGACGGTGGCGGCCAACCATGCCGCGCTGCTGCTGGCCCAGGGCACCGGTCGGCTGCTGCGCAGCGTCGACGATCGCGGCGTTGTCGCGATCCTCGATTCACGCCTGGCCACCGCCCGCTACGGCAGCTACCTGCGCGCATCGCTGCCGCCGTACTGGGAGACCACCGATCCCGAGGTGGTCGCCAAGGCGCTGCGCAGACTCACCGCGTCGGCCTGAGCTGAGGAACCTTTATACCGAGTCTTGCAATCGGAATGACCACACCAGTGAATTCACCACCGGGCGAACGCAAGTCGTGAGAACGTGGGGTGATGAAGCACCACGCCGATGGCGAGGTACTCGGTGAATTTCTGGTCAGCGCAAGATCTTTGGCCGAGTACCGCGCGATGTTTCACCTGTCCGACGACGATCTCACCGGTCGCCGAATTCTCGATTGTCCCGGCGGCGCAGCGAGTTTCACCGCCGAGGCCAGCACGCTGGGCGCCGCGGTCACCGCGGTGGATCCGATCTACGCGCGCTCGACCACGGAACTATCCGTCGACGCGGTCACCGAGAACGACCGCGCCGTGGCCTGGGCCGCCGCCAACGCGCACCGCTACCGCTGGGATTGGTACGGCTCCCCCGCGGGCCACGCCGCGATCCGGCGCGGTGCGGCCCGCCGCTTCGCCGACGACGTGCGCGCCGAACCGCACCGCTACGTCGCGGCGAGCCTGCCCGAACTCCCCTTCCCCGACGAATCCTTCGACCTCGCCCTCAGTTCGCACCTGCTGTTCAGCTACGCCGACCGCCTCGACGCCGACTTCCATCTCTCCGCCCTGCTCGAACTGTCCCGCGTCACCGTCGGCGAGGCCAGGCTCTACCCGCTGCTCGACTACGCCGGCGCCCCACTGGACGACCTGATCGACCACCTCAGAACCGAACTACACGACAAGGGCATCCCCACCGCCCTGCGCAAGACCCGCTACGAATTCCATCACGGCGCCGACACCATGCTGGTCCTGCAACCGGCCGCATGACCCGGCGGTACCGAGATCGGTTCGGCGCCATGGCTCATAGGGATCTCCTACCGACGGCGGCCCGGAGCGCAGCGGCGTGACCGACGGGCGGTAGGTTCTTAGGCGTGCATACGATGCGAGCCGGCCGGTAGCACGGCCGTGGTGGAGAAATCTCGACGCGCAGCACTCCCGCGCACAGTCTCGACGCTCCTCCTGTTACTCGTTACCGCCGTCTTGGGCGTGACACTGCTGTTCACCACCATGGACCCGTGGATGAACAATGGCGGCATTCTCGTCGGTGGCCTCGATGTCCACATCTACCGCGACGGCGGCTGGCGGGTGCTGCACGATCGGGCGCTCTACATCGAGCCGACGCACTACGGGCTCCTCTATACCTACACACCGTTCTCGGCGCTGGCCTTCCTGCCACTTGTGCTGGTGCCCTGGGGAGCCGTCACCACAACCTGGCTGGTGCTCAATCTCGCCGTGCTGTTCGGCTGTGTGCTGCAGAGCTGGCGGATGCTCGGCTACCGGGTGACGCCGCGCCTTGCCGTCGTCAGCGCGCTGATCACGCTGGCCTGCGTCTTCGCCGAGCCCGTCCGCACCACCCTCTACTACGGGCAGATCAACCTGTGGCTCATGCTGCTCGTGCTGTGGGATTTCTCCCGCGCCGAGCACAGCAAGCTGCGCGGCCTCGGCGTCGGCATCGCCGCGGGCATCAAGCTGACGCCGCTCTACTTCGTCGCCCAGTATCTGGCGCGGCGGCAGTGGCGCGCCGCGGCCACCGCCGCGCTCACCTTCGTCGCGTCGATCGGCCTGACCGCCCTTGTCCTGCCCCGCGATTCCTATCAGTACTGGACCTCGACGTTCTTCCAGTCCGGCCGCATCGCCCCCGACGTCCATGCCGCCAACCAGTCCTTGCGCGGCGCCATCGCCCATCTCACCCACGGCCCGGCCCCGGTCTGGCTGTGGCTGCTCGTCGCGATCCCGATCGCCCTCCTCGCGCTGTGGCTCGCGGCCGCACTCGCGCGCCGCGGCGAACCGCTGCTGTCGGTCACCCTCGGCGGCCTCACCGCCTGCGCCGTCTCCCCCTACTCCTGGGGCCACCACTGGGTCTGGTTCGTCCCCCTGATGGTCTACCTGATCCACCGCGCCCAAACCCGAGGCCGCTGGTGGCTCACCGCGGGCGCCCTCTACATCGCCATCGCCGCCTGGACCTACACCTACACCCCCACCTGGGTCAGCGTCGGCACCTTCCTCCTGCCCCCGTGGTGGCCAGGCGCCCAGATCATGATGAACATCTACGTGGTCATCTACCTGCTCGTGCTCATCGGCATAGTCCGCCTGCTCCGCTCCGCCCCACCACAGCCCGACCCGATAGCACCGATCATCATCAATCCCCCTGCCGCCGAACAGGATTCACCCACCGCACCGGTCGTACACCTGCCCCGGATCACCGACGGCGCACATCCCGACGACAACCGCCCTGCGACCGTCGACTGAGCCCCGTGGACAGCAGGCGATCGCTATGACGCCTTGCGATTGACGAGCTGGGCCGCCCGCTGATGCGAAACACCCAGCGCAAGTCCGATCTCGCGCTGCGACAGCCCTGCCTCGGCAAGAGTCTGCGCCGCGGCCGCTGCTGCAGCAGCGGCTGCCGCCTTCAGTTCATCGATCTGACCGAGAATCCGCTTGGACCGCTCCCACTTCTCCCGTGCGGCTTCAGGCAGGTTCACCTGGACTGTCAGATCGAAAGAATCGATCGGTACTTCTTGCATGACCCCGATGAGATCGCGGGCCATAGGCTCGACCTCCTGCAAGGTGCGAGCCTGAGTCCACTGATCGATTTCGAGGATGTGGACGAGCCAATACCGCTCGCCCCGCTCGACGCGGGCAGTGTAGGTCACTTCCGCCACCATCCTTTCCCGAGCACTTCCTCGCACTGCTTGTAGATCGTAACGGCGAGGCGGTCGTCGATCTCGGCATGGCGCCCGATGGGAATCTGTTTCCCGCCGAGCTTGAAGACGGAGTGGTTACCGCCTTCACGGGCGAGCTCCCAGGTGACATCACCGGCGGGGCAGATCACTGCGACAAGGCGATCCGGGATCTCGGCTGACCTTGCCCGCCTGGCCTCCCTACCCGCAGGCCCAATCGAAAACGCCTGACTCCAAATCGAGTTGGGCGTTGCCGCCGCCGAAGTTCATGCCCGCGACTTCCTCGATCTCCAGGTAGTACGGGGTCAGGCCTTCGGGGAGGGCTTGGACGGGGAAGGCGGTGCCGCCGAGGTGGGAGCGGCCGAAGAGGGGCTCGGCCCAGGGGTTCCAGCCGGAGTCTTCGGTGAGGGGGTCCTGGTAGCGGGTGTTCGGTTCGTATTCGACCGGGGGAATGCCGATATTGGGGTCGGCGGTGCGTTCGGCGAGCCAGACGCCGACGGTGGGGTGCATGTCGTCCCAGGCGTTGCGGCCCTCGTCGCTCGCGACGGGGGAACCGGGCGAGCGCACGTCGGCGGGCGGGGCGACGGGGCCGCCCGCGAATTCGGCTTCGGTCAACCAGATCAGGGCGAACACGCCGCCGATCTCGTCGTGCAGCAGCTGTAGCTGGGCGTGCAGGCGGGTGGCGACCAGGTCGCGGGCGACCGGGTCGTCGGAGTCCGCGTCGGCCTGGACGGGGTTGGTCGCGTCGGCGAACTGGCCCTCACCCTGGAAGAAGGCGATCGCGGGGAAGCCGGGGCCGCGGCGCTGGAAGTCGGCGGGCAGGCTCAGGGTGAGCGCGTGCATCATCGGCAGTCCGGTGACCGGTCCGCGCGGCCAGGTCGCCGGGTCGATCGCGGGACCTTCGCTGCCGATCCAGCCGGCGCGGACCGGCGCGTCGAGAGTCAGCGGTTCACCGCCGGGCGTCTCGGCCAGCTTGTCCGCCGAATCTCCGAAACCCAGGTCGTAGGCCTTCATCGCAACTCTCCTCTTCGATACGCGGACGATGCGCGGCACCGCGTCGACAGGCGCCGCCGACGAGGGTAATCGCCCGCAGCGACAGGTGCGGGTACCGCGTGGAACCGCGGGCATACGGCCGATGACGAAA
>NZ_JBHXMY010000268.1:0-7840 GCF_042720195.1 Nocardia sp. NPDC058497
ACCCCGATGGCACGTCCCTGGCAAGCTCACGCCCGTTCACCGACAAACTGGATGTCGGAGCTGTCCCTTGCTCAGCGCTGGAGTTGCAACTGATAAGAGCAGCCGCCAAACAGACGACACTGAGACCGGCGCCAACGCCTCTTCGCAGACGAACCATGCCCTTCACCCCTCCCCTGGGTTCTCGAGTCGCAGCGTACCCAGCCGGGTACATGAGCGCTATAACTAACTCAGACGTCGGTGGAGAAGCGGATCCCGCCGTCGGGGATCTCCACGCCAGGCCACACCCTGGCGCCGCGCAGCAGTTCGCAGCGCGCTCCGATATTGGCGCCGTCACCGATCACGCCGTCGCGGACCAGCGCGCGCGGACCGATCCGGGCGCCGAAACCGACGATGGAGCGTTCCACGGTCGCGCCCGCCTCGACGACCGCGCCGTCGAAGATGACCGCGCCGTCCAGTCGCGCGCCCGCACCGATCTCGGCGCCACGCCCGACCACGGTGCCGCCGATGAGCAGCGCGCCCGGCGCCACCCCTGCACCGGGATGGACCAGCGACTCGCCGCGCTGACCCGGCAGCGCGGGCGTCGCGGCGATCCCCCGGACCAGGTCGGCCGAGCCGCGCACGAAGTCCTCCGGGGTACCCATGTCACGCCAGTAGGAGGCGTCGACATGGCCCTGCACCCGCGCACCCTCGGCCAGCAGCGCGGGGAAGACCTCGCGCTCCACCGACACCGGGCGACCGGTCGGGATCTTCTCGATGTACTCGCGGCGGAACACATAGCAGCCCGCGTTGATCTGGTCGGTCGGCGGATCCTGGGTCTTCTCCAGGAACGCGGTGACCCGGCCGTCGGCGTCGGTCGGCACGCAACCGAAGGCACGCGGGTCGCTGACCCGGACCAGGTGCAGGGTGACGTCGGCGTTGGTCGACTCATGGGTGTCGAGGATCGCGCCCAGGTCGGTGCCGCCCAGGACGTCGCCGTTGAACACCATCACGTTGTCCGCGCGCAGCCTGGGCAGCACGTTGCGGATACCGCCACCGGTGCCCAGCGGCTCGGTCTCGGTGACGTACTCGAGCTCGAGCCCCAGTTCGGAGCCGTCACCGAAGTGCTCTTCGAACACCTCGGCCTTGAACGAGGTGCCCAGCACCACGTGGGTGATCCCGGCCTCGGCGATGCGGGCCAGCAGGTGGGTCAGGAACGGCAGCCCGGCCGTCGGCAGCATCGGCTTGGGCGCCGAGAGGGTGAGCGGACGCAGCCGCGTGCCCTGTCCGCCGACGAGGATGACCGCGTCGGTGCCTGAGTTGCCTGCCATCGAGTTTCCCCTGTTCACAGTGGACCGGTGCCTGTTCAGGCGCCGGTTCGCGCTTTCTCGCGCAGGGCCGATCGAACCGCAATCCGGGAGCGGACCGCAAGTCCGGCGCGCAGCGCGCCCCGCAACGGCGCCTGCCACCAGTGTGGATGCCGGTCCGCCTGGAAGCGGTAGGCGCTGGCGTGGTGGGCGGGCAGCATCAGTTCGGGATGCTTGCCCGCGGCGTGGCCCTTGGCGTGGGTGACCTCGGCGTCGGGGACGAACACATTGTGCCAGCCCGCCTTGCCCATGCGGTCGCCGAAGTCCACGTCCTCCATGTACATGAAGTAGCGCGAGTCGAAGCCGTCGATGGTGTCGAACGCGGCCCGGCGCACCAGCAGGCACGAGCCGGACAGCCAGCCGACCACCCGCTCGGCGATCTCCTCGTTCTCCTGGCGGTAGCGCACCGACCAGGGGTTCTTCGGCCAGATCGCGCCCAGGATCGCGTGGCCCGCGCCGTCGGCGAGGCCGGGGACGCGGCGCGCGGACGGGTAGACGCTGCCGTCGGGCTCACGGACCATCGGCCCGAACGCGCCCGCGCGCGGCCAGCGCTCGGCGGCCTCGAGCATCTTGTCGATGGAGTCGACGCCCCAGCGGATGTCCGGGTTGGCCAGGATCACGAACTCGATCGACGGGTCGATCTCGGCGACGGCCCGGTTGATGGCGCCGCCGTAGCCGATGTTGCCGCCGGTCCGCAGCAGCCGCACGTGCGAGTTGGCCTCGGCGACGAGCTCGGGCACGCCGTCGGTCGAGCCGTTGTCGGCCAGGATCACCTGCGGCTTCTCGCTGGTGGCATCGGCCAGGGTGGTGATGAAGTGCTCGAGGTGCTCGCCCGGTGAATAAGTCACCGTGACGACGGCAAGGCCCGCAGGGGCCGCGGAATCGGCTGCGTTCACGACTGCGCAGCCTAGTCGGACACGCGCTGTAGTGCGTCGGCTAGTGCGGAACGCCAAGGCCGCAGCGGGGTGAGGCCCGCCGCGTTCCACGCCGCGGGGGACAGCACCGAATAGGGCGGGCGCGGTGCGGGTCTGGGGAAGGCACTCGAATCACACGGCAGCACCCGGGCCGGATCGGCGCCGAGCTCGGTGAAAACGGCAACGGCCAGGTCGAACCAGGTGGCGGTGCCGGAATTGGTGGCGTGCAACACCCGGGGTGCGTCGGGGCGGGTGCTCAGTTCGAGCAGCGCGGCGGCCAGGTCGGCGGCGCTGGTGGGGGACCCGACCTGGTCGTTTACGACCGTGACGGTGTCGCGTTCGGCTTCCAGCCTGCGCATGGTCGCGACGAAATCCCCCTCGACACCGGAGTACACCCAGGCGGTACGCACGACCTGGGCGCCGAGCTCGAGCACAGCCTGCTCACCCGCCAGCTTCGACTGCCCGTAGACCGTCGCGGGACCGGTGGGGTCGCCGGGTTCATAGGGAGTGTCGGCGGTGCCGGGGAAGACGTAGTCGGTGGACACGTGGATCAGCCGGGCGCCCGCCGCGGCGCAGGCGGCGGCCAGGACGGCGGGACCGGTGGCATTGGCGGCGAAGGCGGCGTCGCGGTCGGACTCGGCGGCATCGACCGCGGTGTAGGCCGCGCAGTTGATCAGCACCGCGCCCGGGGTGAGGACCGCATCGACGGCGGCGCGATCGGTGATGTCGAGCTCGGCCCGGCCGTAGCCCGCGGCATCGGGTGCGAGCCGCAGGATCTCTCGCCCCAGCAGCCCGCGCGCTCCGGTTACGATCAAGCGAGCGGGGGCGGGGAAATCGGTGTGCACGCGGCCAGTCTGGCACGCCGTGACACCTGCGGTTCGGCTCGACTGTGGTAACTGTTGGTTAGCCTGTGATGGCCGGTTGCGGCGGACGAGCCCAGGTGTACGAGATGGCGGGATTGCCGGGGGAGATACGGAGCCGGGCGCGGAGTTCGTCGAGAGGATGCACGAGTGCGAGAGTCGACACGACCAACCACGGTCGCCACGCAGACCGGTGCGGTCGGCCCGGTGCAGGTGATGGTGGCGATCGCGGCGGTCCTTGTACTTGCCCTCACCGGATTCGCGTGGCGCAGTGTCGACAATCTGATCGCCAATATCGACCGCATCGGCGGGCTCGGCCTCGGCGGCGGCCGCGACGGCGCGGTCGACATCCTGCTGGTCGGTGTCGACAGCCGTACCGATGCCCACGGCAATCCGCTGACCTCCGCCGAACGCAAGATGCTGCACGCGGGCGACGAGGTGGGCACCAACACCGACACCATCGTGCTGGTCCGTGTGCCCAACGACGGCCGCTCGGCCACCGCGATCTCGATCCCGCGCGACTCCTACGTCGACATTCCCGGCCAGGGCAAAGGCAAGATCAACTCCGCCTACGGCGCCACCAAGGAGACCGAACGCGCGAAACTGCTGGCCAAGGGCGGCTCCGAGGCCGACGCCGAACGGGATTCGACGAAGGCAGGCAGGCAGGCGCTGATCAAGTCGGTGGCCTCGCTCACCGGCATCACCGTCGACCACTACGCCGAGGTGAGTCTGCTGGGGTTCGTGCTGCTCACCGATGCCGTCGGCGGTGTCGAGGTATGCCTGAACAACGCGGTCGACGAATGGATGTCGGGCGCCGACTTCCCGGCCGGGAAGCAGCGTCTCGACGGTGAGCAGGCGTTGAGCTTCGTGCGCCAGCGCCACGGGCTGCAGCGCGGCGACATCGACCGGATCGTGCGCCAGCAGGTGTTCATGGCCCAGCTGGTCGGGCAGCTGCTCGATGCCAAGGTCCTGGCGAACCCGGGCAAGCTCGGCGAGATCAGCGAGGCGGTCGGCCGGACCGTCGTGCTCGACGAGGACTGGGATGTGCTGGCCTTCCTGCAGCAGCTCAAGGACTTGTCCGGCGGCAAGGTGGAATTCGAGACCATCCCGGTCGCCGACCTCAACAGCATGACCTCGGCGGGCGAATCGGTCGTCCGGGTCGAGCCGAAGGCGGTGCAGGACTACGTCGCCGGGCTCGTCGGAGAGAAGAAGGAGTCGAACGACAAGCCGGAGGTCGACCTGTCGACGGTGTCGGTGAGCGTGTTCAACGCGGGCGGCACCGCCGGGCTCGCCGCCAAGGTGTCGGCGGCGTTGACGGGCAAGGGTTTCCGCGAGGGTCTGGTGGGCAATTACACAGGTGGCAGCGTGAGTTCGAGCCGGGTGCTCGCCGCCGACGCCGAGAACCCGAAGGCCGCCGCGGTGGCCGAGGCACTCGGCGGTCTCACCGTGGTCGCGGATCCGTCACTGTCGGCGGATACCGTGAGCGTGGTGCTGGCGAGCGACTACTCTGGTCCGGGCTCGGCCGCGGCAGGCATGTTCGATTTCGACGGAACATCCTCGGCGACCGCGACGCCAGTACCGCCAGCCCCGCCGATCGATGCAGGCCAGAACGGACCGAAATGCGTGAACTGACCCATGGTTGAGCCGAACTCGACCCTCACCGACGCCCTCCTCGACCCGATTCTCGAACGCGACCCCGCCGGTCCGCGCGTCACCTGGTACGACGACGCCACCGGCGCCCGCATCGAACTGTCCGGCCTGACGCTGGCCAACTGGGCCGCCAAGACGGCCAACCTGATCCGTGACGAGTTCGCGCTCAGCCCCGGCGCCAGGGTCGCGGTGCTGCTGCCCGCGCACTGGCAGACCGCCGCGGTGCTGCTGGGCTGCTGGTGGGCGGGCACCGAAGTGGTGCTCACGCCCGATCCCGACGCCGACCTCGCGCTGGTCACCCCCGACCGGCTCGACGACGCCGACGGTGTCGACGAGGTAGCGGTGCTGTCGCTGGACGCCATGGGCACGCCCGTGCGTGACCTGCCGGTCGGCGTCACCGATTTCGCGACCGCGGTGCGCGTGCACGGCGACCAGTTCCTGCCCGGTGGATTCCGGGCCGCGCTCGACGGGCTCTCGGTCGGCGAGGTGCTCGCGGAGGCGCGGAAATCTGCCGCGTTGCAGGATATCTCCGCAGGTGATCGGGTGCTGTCCAGCTCGCCGTGGGAGACGGTGCAAGAACTGATCGACGGATATGTCGCGGTGTTGTTCGCCGGTGCCTCGCTGGTGCAGGTCGTCAATCCCGATCCGGCCGCCGTCGAGCACCGGGCCGCCACCGAGCGGGTGACGGTCCGGCGCTGACCCCCGCCGGGTCTCCTACCCAGGTATAGGTCGATCTCCGACTGGAACACGTTCCGCGCTGCTCGGGAAGTCCGTACCGTGGAGGAAACCTTCGGCAGAGCGGCAGGGGTGGCGATGATTGCGCAGTACTGGTTGCGGTGGTCGGCCGAGCACGGAGCGCCGCGGGCGATCCTGCGCTGGCAGGTCCGGCGGGGTGACCCGTTCGCCGTCCTGCTCAGCGGACAGCGCGGACTGCACGACCCCTACCCGCTGATCGACGAACTGCGCGCGCCCGGCGGTCTGCTCCGGACGCCGCTGTCCTACGCCGCCTTCGACCATCCGCAGGTGCGGGCCATCCTGCGCGACAGCCGATTCGGCGTGCGGCAGGCGCTCGGCGGCGAGCTGCCTGGACCGTGGCGCAAGCTCGCCGAGCGGGTGACGGTGCCGCCGAATCCGGTCGAGCCGCCGTCGATGCTGGTCCTCGACCCGCCCGAGCACACCAGGATGCGCAAGCCGGTGTCCTCGGCGTTCACCCCGCGCGCCATCGCCCGGCTGCGCGATCGGGTGGAGGTGGTCACCGCCGAACTGCTCGACGCGATGCCCGCGCACGGATCGGTCGACCTGATCACCGATTTCGCGGCCAGGGTGCCGATCGCGATCATCGCCGAGATGCTCGGCTTCCCCGCCTCCGACCGGGAACTGTTCCTGCGCTGGGGTGACCAGGTGACGCCGCTGCTCGACATCGGTACCTCGTGGCGCACCTTCCGTGGCGCGATGGCCGCGATCGAGTCGATGGACGGGTACCTGGCGGCGCACATCGAGATGCTGCGCCGGGAACCCGGCGAGGACATCCTGTCGACCCTGGTGAGCTCGGGCGATCTCGACCTGCGCGAATTGCAGGCGGGCGCGAGCCTGCTGATGGGCGCGGGTTTCGAGACGACGGTCAACCTGATCGGTAATGCGATCGCGGCGCTGTCGGCCAATCCGGACCAGCTCGCGATCGCCCAGGCCGATCCCGACCGCTGGTCCGATGTGGTGGAGGAGACCCTGCGCTTCGATCCGCCGGTGCAGACCACCGCGCGCCAGGCGCTCGAGGACGTCGAGATCGACGGCGTCACGATCCGCGAGGGCGCCACCGTCATCCTGTCGCTGGCAGGCGCCAACCGCGACCCCGCGGTCTTCCCCGACCCCCACCGCTTCGACATCGACCGACCGAACCTGCGGGAACACGTGGCCTTCAGCAGCGGCATCCACGCCTGCCTCGGCGCCAGCCTGGCCCGCATGGAAGCCGTCCACGCCCTACGCGCCCTCTACACCCGCTACCCCGGCCTGCGCCTGCGCGAGGCACCGACCCGCCGAAACCTGTTCACCCTGCACGGTTTCGAACACATGCCGGTCGACTTGGGCCCGGTCGCCCGGACGAACGCACCCGACGGTCTGGCCGATGCCGCGCGCCGATCCTGACTTGCCCTCCACTTCCCGACCTACTCCCCCATTAGGCTCAATTCGAGACGGATCCCCGACGGCGGTATCCGCTTCTCCACCGACGTCTGATCCACACCGAGGGGTCGCCACCGGACATCCGGCAGCGGCCCCTTGGTGTCTCCGCTAGCAAAACCGCCTGGTCGGAGGGCGATCAGGCAGTCGACGACGCAGGCGCGACGTGCGGACGGACCGCGAACTGGGTCGCGATCCAGGCAACCTCGGTGCGTTCCGTCGCGACGGCGTCGATCAGCGCGACCACATCGGTGGGCTTGATACCCGGGACAAGTCCATAGCATCCGAGGAGCAGACGAACGGCAACCCACGCCGTCATCTTGTTGCCCTCGGTGAATGGCTGATCACGGATGACCGATTGGAAGACCGCCGCGGCCTTCAGCTCCGGAGTCGGGTACGCCTCGCGACCCAGCACGATCTGGTCCGCTCGCGTCGCGGCTGCGGCGACCAGCCCCAGATCACGAATCGCACCGCTCCCCTCGGTGACTCGCTGGTTGCATTTGATCAGCGCTTCTGGACGCACTACTCGATTCCCCGGATCAGCGCGAGCAGATCCGCATCCTCGTTCATGACGCGATCCAGAATGGCATCCTCCTTGCGGCTGAGCGCACGCAAGGCGACCCAGTCCCGCAGGGCATCGCAAATCACACTGTTGAGCGACATGTGCGCCGCGTCGGCTTCAGCCGCGGCGGCGGTGTGCAGGTCGTCGGGTAGCCGCAGATTCAGATTCGACATAGCACCAATTTAGCACCATCCGTGCGATCGGCCGCGGGCCTCGACCCCCGCTCGCCGCCCTCGCGCAGTGGCTGGCGCGCTCGGTGCGCCGATCCTGGGTCTGTTCGGCTAGGCCGGATCAGCTGAAGCCGACGGCCTGGTCGCCCCACGCCGTGTGCAGGTC
>NZ_JBHXMY010000269.1:0-1376 GCF_042720195.1 Nocardia sp. NPDC058497
CTCAACGAGCACACGGAAATACGTCGAGCTCTGGCCATCCTTGACCCGGAGACCCGGCAGGCAGAACCGGAGCGCCCGGTAGAGAAGCCGGGGCGATCGGTCGGTGTAGCTACTTGTCCGCGCTTTCCCGCTTGGGGAGCTTCCAGCCCGGCCGGGGGAAGTGGCAGGTGTAGCCGTCGGGGTAGCGGATCAGGTAGTCCTGGTGTTCGGGTTCGGCGTCCCAGAAGGTGCTGGCGGGGGTTACCTCGGTGACGACCTTGCCCGGCCACAGGCCTGAGGCGTCGACGTCGGCGATGGTGTCCAGGGCGGTGCGGCGCTGGTCGTCGTCGAGGTAGAAGATGGCCGAGCGGTAGCTCGAGCCGATGTCGTTGCCCTGACGGTCCTTGGTGGTGGGGTCGTGGATCTGGAACAGGAACTCGAGCAGGGCCCGGTAGTCGGTCCGCGCCGGGTCGTATTCGATCTCGACGGCCTCGGCGTGGCCGGGGTGATTGCGGTAGGTGGGGTGATCGTTGCTGCCGCCGGTGTAGCCGACCCTGGTGGACAGCACGCCCGGCTGCCTGCGGATCAGGTCCTGCATGCCCCAGAAGCATCCACCGGCCAGAATCGCCTTACGGGTTTCGGTCACGCGTCCTCCTTCGTCGAGCCTCCACGGTCGCACAGAACTGCCACAACCGCCTCTATGGAACTCCACTGACGAGCCTGGAATTCCCGCCGGTAAGCTCGCCGCGCGAGCGATACCTCATGAACGTCCCAGCGTGTCCCAGAGTCACCGAGGAAACAGGAGGAAGTCGGCGAAATGCCACGTAGCGTCGTTGCCCGGAGTTTGACGATCGGATTGGCCGCAGCAGCTGTGACAGCAGGCGCGGTGAGCGGCGCGGGAGCCCATCCCGCCGGCAGCGACGACACGGTCGCACAGACCTCGAACTGCGAAATCGGACAATCGAGACTAAAAAACCACAAGCTACGTTCACCCAGCCCGGCCGCCACCGGCCAGATCGACGCCGTCCTCATCGCCTCGACCACCCGCGCCCCGATCGCGGGCGGCAAGGTCGTGCTCACCGGCCTCGACACCTGCGGCGACACCATCCACCGGCACCTGTCGACCGGCGCCAACGGCCAGGTCAGCTTTCGCGGGCTCCAGACAGGCCGCTATCAGGTGACGGCCTACCCCGGTGCGATGCGGGCGCAGTCCACGGCCGACGTGGATCTGCCCACCCCGACCCTGAAAACCCTGCAGTTCACGGTCTCTACGAGTCACGGCTAGCGGTCGCGGGGGGGGGGGGGGGGGCGCCCCCCCCCCCCCCCCCGGCAACCCACCCCCCGCGGCGCCCCCCCCCCCCACACAAACCCACCCCGCATCAGGGGGGGGTGTGTAG
>NZ_JBHXMY010000269.1:1386-7835 GCF_042720195.1 Nocardia sp. NPDC058497
ATAAACCGGCGCGGTCCGGGTTTTACAGGTGACCCGCGCGGGGGGGGGGGGGGGGGGGGGCGCCCCGCGCCCCCCGAAACCCGTTGACACCCAGCGCGGTCGCAGGCCCCGTGATACAACTCACCCCAGAGTGAGAAGGGGTGGTTTCCGTATGGAGCCAACAGCCGAACAGCGGGCAGCGCTGGGTTTGATCTGTGACACATTCCTGCCCGGCGACGGGCTCGAGCTGCCGGCGGCGACCGAGCTGGGCGCGGTCGACACGATCTTCCGGATCCTGGGCCGCAATCCGCGTGAAGCAGACAAGAAGCAGCTCGCAATGGTGTTGGGGCTGTGGGACTCCCGCGTCTTCGGACTGGTGACCGGCAGCGGCTTCCGCCGGTTCTCGTCGCTGTCGCAAGAGCGGCGCGAGGCCGCGCTGCTGCGCCTGGCCGATTCCGGGCTGGCACCGGCCAGGGCGGTGTTCCAGGCACTCAAGCAGGCCTCGCTGCTGGCCTACAACGTGACCCCAGGCCCGACCGGGACGAACCCGCTGTGGGCGCAGATCGGCTATCCGGCCCCGACCGGCCCGTCGGCGAACGCGCCCGCGCCGGCGCTCACCCCGGAGCGGTTCACCGAATCGACCACCCTCGACTGCGATGTCGTCGTGGTCGGCTCGGGTGCGGGCGGCGGCGCCGCGGCGGCCGTACTGGCCGAAGCCGGTCTCGACGTGGTGGTGCTCGAACGCGGAAACTATTACGACGACAAGGATTTCGGCACCGGTGAGCTCGACGCGCTGACAAGCCTCTACGCCCCCGGTCCCGCGGCGTCGGCGGAGGGCCAGATCACGCTGGTGGCGGGGACCTGTCTCGGCGGCGGCACCGTCGTCAACTGGAGCACCTCGCTGCCCACCCCCGACGGTGTGCGCAAGGAGTGGGCCGAATCGGGTGTCCCCCAGTTCGCCGACGACGAATTCGGCGACGCGCTGAACACGGTGCAGCGCCGCATCGGCGTCACCGGAAACAAGTCCCCGCTCTCGGCACGCGACGGCATTCTCGAACGCGGCGCCAAGGCCCTCGGCTGGGATGTCGACACCTTGCCGCGCAATGTCGGCGACGCCTGCGACGCCGCGGTCGAATGCGGTCGCTGCGGGTACGGGTGCAGGCTGGGCGCCAAGCAGTCGGTGACCAAGACCTGGCTCTCCGACGCCGCCGAGCACGGCGCGCGCCTGGTGGTCGACGCCGACGTCCGCTCGATCACGGTGAAAGCCGGTAAGGCGGAATCGGTGACGGCGCGGACCTCCGACGGCGTCGAGATCACCGTGCGGGCGCGCGCGGTGGTCGTCGCGGCGGGCGCCATCCAGACACCCGCACTGTTGCAGCGATCGGGCTTGCGCAACAAGAACATCGGCCGCTATCTGCGGCTGCATCCCGCCGCCGCGGTGTTCGGGGTGTTCGAGGAGGAGATCCGGCCGTGGGAGGGCGCGCTGCAGGCCCGGATCAGCAGGCACCACGCCGATCTCGACGGAAACGGCTACGGCGTCATCTACGAGACCGGACCGATCCACCCCGGCCTGGCGACCGGGTTCATGAGCTGGCGCGGCGCGGCGCGACATCGCGCCACCATGCTCGATTTCGCGCGCACCAACTCGATCGGGGTGATCACCCGCGACCGTGATCCGGGCACCGTGTCGATCGACGGCGGCGGCGAGCCGGTGGTGAAATACCGCCTGTCCGACTACGACGCCAACCACCTGCACACCGGCATCGTCGGCGCCGCCTCGGTGCTGGAAGCCGCAGGCGCGCAACGCATCTACTCCGGCCATCAGGCCGGTGTCTCGTTCGAACCCCGCGTGCGCGGTTCGCTCGCGGAATTCGACGCGGCCTGCAAGAAGGCCGGTTACGGGCCTGGCCAGTGTTCGATGGGCGCCCTGCACATCATGGGCTCGGCCCGCATGGGCGGCACGGCGGAACTGTCGGCGACCAACCCGGATGGCGCCACCTGGGAGGTCGACAATATCGTCGTGGCCGACGGATCCAGCTTCCCCACCGCACCCGGCGTGAACCCGATGGTGACCATCGAGGCCATCGGCTACATGAACGCCAAGCGGCTGGCGGCCGAGCTCGCCTAGCTGTCGAACCGGCGGATCCCCGCGAGGACGGCCCGCAGCATGTCGAGGTCGGTGCTGCCGACCGTCCGGTGCTGCGGGGCCCGGGCGATCAGCCTGCCCTCGTCGAGGAGGTCGCCGATGAGCACCTTGGCCAGGTTCAGCGGCAGCCCGAGGTGCGCGGAGACCTCGGCGACCGCCATCGGTGTCCGGCACAGTTCGACGATCGCGGCGTACTCGGGTTCGGTGCGCCGCAGGCGGGTACCGGCACCGGCGTCGACCAGCAGCGTCGTGAGGTCGAGTTCGTCGCGCTGGGTCCGGCCGCGCCCGCGGGTCACCGCGTAGAGGCGCACGATCGGGCCCGCGTCCTCCTCGTACCAGTGTTCGCGTTCGTCGCTCATGCGCGCGGCGAGACGGCGGGGAACTGACCGGAGATCGGCGAGGACTGATCGGCGGCCTCGGCCAGCGCCGACGGGATCAGCACGACCGCGCGCACTCCGCCGTAGACCGATTCGGCCAGTCGCACCGAGATATTGTGCCTGCCAGCCAGTTTCGCGACCACGAACAGACCGAGCCGCGAACTGCCCGACAGTGTCGCCACACTGAACTCCGGTGGATCGGCCAGCACCGCATTGCGTTCGGCGAGTTCGGCTTCCGACATCCCGAGGCCCTGGTCGACGACCTCCACGGCCACCCCGCGCCCGACCACGACCCCCGACACGATGACCTGCGCCTCCGGCGGCGAGAACGCCGTCGCGTTGTCCATCAGCTCGGCCAGCAGGTGGATCACATCGGCGACGGCATGGCTGGCGATGCGCACCTCAGGCATCTGCTTGGTCTGAATCCTGGTGTAGTCCATGCTTTCCGCGATCGCGCCGCGCACCAGTTCCAGCAGCGCCACCGGATTGCGCCAGCGTCTGCCCGGCTGCTCGCCGCCGAGGATGATGAGGTTCTCGGCATTGCGGCGGGCGCGGGTCGCGAGATGGTCGAGCTGGAACAGCAGTTCGAGCTGGTCGGCATTGCCTTCGTCGCGTTCGGCGCGGTCGAGCAGGGCGAGCTGACGGTGCACGACCACCTGGCTGCGGTGGGCGATATTGAGGAACACCGTGTTGATGCCCGCCCTGGTCCGCGCCTCGGCGACGGCCGCCGACACCGCGGCGAGGTGGGCGCGGTTGAACGCGGCCGCGACCTGGCCGAGCTCGTCGGAGCCGAAGTCCAGCCGGGAGGTCTCCTGCTTCGCCTCGACCTGCTCCCCCGCCGCGAGCCTGCGCATGAGATCGGGCATCCGCTCGTCGGCCAGTTCCAGGGTGTCGTGGCGCAACCGCCGCATGCGGGCGATGAACCGGTTGGCCAGGACCAGCGCTATCAGGAACGCGCCCACCGCGAACAGCGCGACGACCGCGCCGCCGAGCAGCGCGTTGCGGCTGTCGGTTTCGCCCTGCTGCCGGGCGATGACGTGCGCGTCTGCGCTCTGGTCCTGCCACAGTTTCTGCAAGGCGAGGTTCACGTGGCGGGAGGCATCCTGCCACCCAGCCAGGCTCAGCGGCAGCGACGTATCACCGCGATCATTGGTGACCGGACCACGCGCCACCAGCGCGTCCTGCATCGAAACCACCTGCTGCCATTCGGAACTCGCGGTGACGGCATCGAGTTGCGCGCGCCGGGTGCCCTTCAGCACCGTGGCGGAATAGGCCACCTCGCCCCGGAACTCACCGACCCGGCGACCGAAATCGAGCAGTTCGGCGGCCGACATCCGGCCGTTGGTCAACGCCACCGAACCCAGAGTGTCGGCCTGCGAGAGCGCCTCGGCGGCACGCAATTGCTCGACGGCGTAACCCAGTTCGATGCCGATCTTCGCGTCCGGCGCCACCCGGGCCGCCAGCATAGACGCGGCGACGATCGTGCCGATCACCTGGGTGAAGACGGTGAACACGTCGCCTGGCGGGATCTGCATCGTGTCGACGCCACCGCGCACGGTCGGCACCATGGCGAACAGTTTGTTGTAGCCCTCGATGTCTTCGCGGGAACCGTCCGGGTTGAGCGCGCGGGCGGCGTCACCCTTGGCGATCACCGCGGCGAGCGCCTCGTCCGAACGCTGACGGGCGGTGACCAGGGCCGGCGTGGACGGCGGATCACCGGCCAGTCGCAGCAGCGAAAGCCTGCGTTCCTCCTGGAACGCCGACACCATCAGGATCGCGGGCGCGGTGGTGCTGGTGGCCAGATCGGCCCATTCGGTGGATTCCCGCGCCGAATCCACCAGGTACACCGCCGCCCCACCCCCGGCTGCCAGGAGCACGACACTGGAGCTGAGCACGATCGAGAGAAGCCGGGTCCGCACGCTCACCCGGCCGCGGACACCGCGCCCAGCCCACGAGTTCCCGAGCACTGAGCTACGCCAGATCTTCACACCGAATCTTTCCGCTCCCGGAGCCGCCCCGGCGCTCCGCTGCGTGCCCGTATCGGCGAAACCGACGATTCGGCACGCTTGTCTTCGCGCAGAGATTAACCGACCCGCCGCGCCGGTGCGGGCTTTGTGAACGAACCCAAAAGGTCGATACCCCAAGCAAACTCGCAGCTTACGGGTACGCAGTGCCCGACCTCGCCGCAGCTCGGCTGCACCCGCACTGCGAGCGGCAGGTACGCCCGAATCAGTTGGCCGCGCGCACCCGGTGCCGCGACAGATGACTCAGCACGGCCTGATTCGCCTCCCAGCCGTCGGGGAACTTCACCGGCACCCCGAGGTGCACCGGCTCGGCCGACGGGTGGGCGTCGAGCAGTTCGGGGATACCGGCCCGGCCGACGAGGATGCAGGCGTGCCGATGCCGCGAGGCCAGCACGCACAACCGGCCCGCCTCGAGATGGAAGGCGCTGGCGTCGCGGCGGCCCGACAGCGGGTGCAGCACCAGGGTGACGTCGTATTCGCGGCCCTGCAGCCGGTTGGCGGTGTCGACGGTGACCGGCTCGGCCGCGGTGCCGCGCAGCGCGGTGCGGACCGCGTCGGCCTGGTCGCGGTGCGCGGTGCCGATCGCGACGCGGTCGGTGGTGACCGGGCGGCTGCCCGATTCGGAGTGCGCGGTGGCGCCGCGCTCGATCAGCCTGGCGGCGATCGCGGCGATCGCGTGCACGGCCTCGCGATCGGTGCGCAGCGTGTGCCGGGCGGGCAGTTCGTACCAGCCCCACCCCGACGCGGCCGCCTCCTCGAGCACGGCGTCGATCGGGCCGCCGAGGCCACGGGTGGTGAAATCCATTCGGCGGTCACCGAATCCGGTGCCGGACTCGAAACCGGTGAAGGGGTAGAAGGCCTGCGAGACGACCGGGGCCGCGGTGGCGGGCAGCCGCCAGGACACCGGCAGCCGGTGGATCGGGATGTTGTCGTTGTTGGCCAGCATCACGGTGACGGCACTCATCGTCGGGTCCCAGGTGAGCCCGGCCCAGCGCGCGGTCTCGACCGTGGCGAACGGGTCGAGCTGCCCGGGATCGCCGACGAACAGGCCGCGGTCGAAGCGGTTCGCGATGCGCAGCAACATGTCCGAGCGCATCTGGTAGGCCTCGTCGATGATCGCGTGCGACCAGCTGCCGTCGGTGATGGTGGCCCATTTGGCGGCGGTCCCGATGACGATGGTGGCGTCGGCGAGGTCACCGGGTTTTGTTGCTACCCGGACATTTTCGTGCTGGTCGACGCGATCGCTGGTCACATACGCGGTGCTGGAGAGCCTGCCGATGCGCAGCGCGGGGTCGGCGCCGGCCAGGCGGTCGATGAGGTCGTCGACCTGCTCGTTGGTCTGGGCGACGATCATCCGCTGGTCGTCGTCCTCGGCGAGCTGGCGGGCGGCGCGCACCACGAGGGTGGATTTGCCCGCGCCGGGCGGCGAGTCGACGACGATCGCGCGATGGCTCTCGTCGCGCAGATCGGTGAGGATGCCCGCGACGGCCTCGTCCGGCGTGGTCACTGAAGGTCCTCCCCGTCGTCGTCGGTGTGCGGTGTCCATTCCGGCGGTGGGCCGCCGTGGGTCCACGGAGTGTCCTCGCGGGCAGGCAGATTCAGCTGGCCGTTGAACGGTGACGGCTTGAACCGGGCGAAACCGAGGTTCTCACCGTCCTCGGGCACGCTCCCCGGTTCGGCGACGAGCTTGCGGCCCATGCCGCCCGAGAGCTCGAGAACGATGCTGTCGCCGTCGATCTCGACCACCACCCCGCTCTGCTTCGGGCATTCGACGCAGGTCAGTTCCTCGCCGACGACCGCGATGAACGGGTCGGTGGTGCGAATGTGGATGTGCGGGCGCAGTTTCGGGGGGGGGGCCGACCGGTCGAGGGGGGGGGGGGGGGTGTTGGGGGACCGCGCGCCGGGGGGCGGGGCCGGGGAGCC
>NZ_JBHXMY010000270.1:0-7788 GCF_042720195.1 Nocardia sp. NPDC058497
CGGGGGCCGGGTGTTATTGTTATAGGAGCCAGACAGGGCATCGGGGCGTGTTCGGGCGGCTTCCGGCGGCGGGGTCTTGACCGCGATCCGAGCCGCATCGGGAGAGGAATGGTTATCGGTGCGGGTCGGGGGGTTCGGGTGGTTTCGTGCATCTCAGATCCCTGGGTCGACGCGGTAGCTCGACATCCGCCACCCCGGCTCCGTCTCCGTCACCGTCACGGTGACGTGCAGGCGCTGAAAGCGGGTCTGGGAACCATCGCGGTGCAGCACCAGCTGGGTCACCACCGCTGCGACCGCCGCCTCAGCCACGTTGGTGGTTCGCGGCTGTTCGGCGTCGACCAGCGCGGTGACGATATCGCCACAGTCGCGCCACCCCGCCCATTCCGGCAGCGCCCGCTGCCCGGTCACGGGTGCGGTCTTCGCGGCAGCGGTGGCGAGCTCGCCAGTGAGCCAGGGCAGGGCGCGCGACAGGGCGGCGCCGGGACTGGCGTCGGTGCTCGGATGCCAGGAGAACATCGCGGCCAGCCCCATCCGGGCCGTGGTCGCCGCCTCTGCGGTGCCCGGTGTCGGGCCCTCGCTGAGCGATTCGGCGGGTGCCCGGGTGTCGGTCGCGGGTGGGTCGGTGGTGCAACCGGCAAGCGGTAGAGCGATGAGCACGACCGCTGCTGCGGTGGCGGCTGACCACGGGGAGAGTCGGTTCATCATGGGTGTCCTCAGCTCATCGAGGTCGACATCTGGGCGGCCTTCGCGAGGATGGACGCGACATAGGGCCGGGTCTGGATCTCGTAATCAGGTGAGCCGGTGGGGAATCCGCCCGACCTCAAGACCGCGCCTTCCCCGGCGTTATATCCGGCCAGCGTGAGGGTGGTCAGATCGCCCGACACGCGGCCTTCGGCGATCCAACCCTCGACTTTGGCGGCGATATCGCACATGTAGCGGGCTTGGCCGATGATCGCGTCACCGTCGTCCCACACGCTCGCGACACCGTTGCCGTCGGCGTCGATCACATACGGTTGACCGTCAGACGCCAGCGCTGTTGCGGTGCCGGGCAGGAACTGCGCCAACCCCTGCGCTCCGCTCGAAGAGGTCAGGCCACGGCGAAACCCGCTCTCCTGCTTTCCCTGAGCAGCCAGCAACGATGCACTGATCTGCGGGCAGACTGTGCCGCCCTGCCGGTACCACGGCTCCAGATCAGCCGGAACCGCACTGGGCGAGAGGTCCGATCCCCCCGCACTCGTCCCGCAGCCCGCTCCACCGGCCACCACGGGACTCGTGGCCGCTGACTCGATCGGTGTCCCGTCGGGATAGCCGCCGCCCACTGTGGTCACGTGGACGTGGTCCATGTGGTTGGCGGTGTCGCCACCACGGTCTTCCATCACGTTGGATTCACCGCTGGCCGCCCGGTAGGTCTGGCGCCAGATGATGTAGTCGACCCGCAGCGGCGCGGCGCTGGCGATGAGGTAGTCGGCGATCTGGTCCCCGAGGGCTTTGCCGTTGCCGGAGGCCGGGTTCGGGATCATGATGTCGATCGCTCGGCCGCTGGGATGATCAGGCAGCGGGTCCTCACGCTGCCCGTAGATGGTCTGCACCTGCGGGAATCGGACGGCGATGGTGCGGGCCACCCGGATCGTGTCCACCTGCAGCCCTGTCTCGGTACCAATGGAGGAAGGCAGTGCGGGCAGCTCTGTCCCCACCGCCCCGGCTCCGACTACGACGGACTCGGACCAGCCCGGCGTGGTCGACGGTGCTGCTGTCGTACCGGTCGAGGCTGTGCTGTCCTGCAGCCACGACATCGGGTCGATCGCGGTGCCGCCGCCGAAACGTCCTCCGCCGGTCCAGATTTCCAGATGTAGATGCGCTCCGTCGGGACCCGCAGGGACCGTTTGGCCGTTGTATCCGACGGCGGCGATCCGCTGTCCGATACCGACGGTGTCACCTTCACGAACCAGGACGTCGGCAGCGAACATGTGACCGTAGACCGAGGACACGACCGCACCGCCCATGTTGTGGTCGATCACCACCCAGAACCCGAATCCGCTGGCCGCACCAGCACGGACCACGACCCCGTCGGCGACGGCATAGATCGGTGTCATGGGTGCGGCAGCGAAGTCCTGGCCCTGATGCTGTTCGCCCCACCGCATTCCGAACCCAGAGGTCGGGGTGAAGGTCCCCGGCGCCAGGGGCATCGTCCTGGCACCGGGGGCAGACCGGGCCAGTGAACCTGACCCGGTCGTCGAGGCGCACGCGCTGTCGTCGAAACCCGCCACCAGAAACAGGAGAGTGAACAGCAGCATCACCACCGAGGCGACGGCGACACTGACGCGCGCGGTGCCGGTCAAGTTCTCGCCCCCGCGCATTCGGCGCCGGCAACGACCTCACCGTGGTGCGGAGGCCGGGATTCTGGTGCGCGCATCCCGGATCACCTGTCCGCCGTATTGGTGTCGAGGTTGTCGAAGCGGCGATTGGTGTTGTGTACATCCGACTCGCGCTCGGTCGGGGTGAACACCATCCGGAACGGAATCCCCGGCTCGTTCGCCTCACCGGTCTTGAGAAGGAAACACCCTGTCCCTGGCGGGGTTTCGCGACGTGAGGTGTCGAGGTCGTCGTCAGAGGGCGGCCGTGGCGCGGCCCAGGAGGTGACAAGGAGGCGTTCGGTGTCGGTCATGCCGGCGACCGCGCCGATCCGGGTAGCCTCGTCCGGCCCGACCGGACCGATGATCTTGGCCCTGGCTCGTTCGAAGAAGCCCAGCGCTTTGGCTTGTGCCGCGGGTGAGTCGAAGGCGGCGAGGTCCTTGATGGTGTGTGAACACATGATCAACCCGGTAGCCAAGGGCCGGTTGAGTCGGGTGAGGGCATCGACGCGGTCGACCATGAACTCCCCGACGCCCAGAACCCGCCAGATCTCGTCCATCACGACCTCGAACGTCCGCGCCGAAGCGAGCCCGGCATCGGAGAGGGCGTGGGCGGCAGCGACGGCACCGAATCCGCCGGACCAGCAGGTCATCAAGACCGCGGCCAGCAGTTTGGTGTCGCCTTCAGGAATGTGGGAGATGTCGACGCAGATCGCGGGACTGGCAAGATCGATCTGCGTGGTGGTGGGGCCGTTGAAGATCGCGCCGAAAGGCCCTTCGACCAGGGCACGCATCGACCGACGCAAGGTCTTCGTCGCGGCACGGTAGGAGATCTCGTCGTCTTCTTCGGCGAACGCGCGAAGGCGGTCGCCGCCTGCGGAGATCACCGCGAGCAGGTCCTCCAGCAGTGGCGGGTTCTCGTGTGTGAACCCGCCCTCAGGGCTGTAGAGCTCGCGCAGCCCCGCGGCCAAGAGGACTTCTTCGTAGTCGGCGACCCGTGCACCGCGCACGAGTTCGATCAGCCCGGCGACGATGTTGATCTGGCCGGCTTCGACCCGTGCGGCGACCTGGCGGCGCTGATCGGCATCGGGCAGCCGGGCGAGGATGGCCCCGAGCGCGCCGACGTCGAGGGGGTTGATGCAGCCGTGCCCGTAGCCGATGTCGACGGCCTGCCCACCGAGCCGCTCCACCAGGTCTCGGTATTCGCCTTTGGTGTCGCCCATGCACAGCACGGTCTCCCCCGCCGCCACAGCACCCGCCACGATGCGCCGGATCAGCGAGGACTTGCCGAATCCGTTGAGCGCCAGCACGAAAGCGATCGGCGCGGTGATGAACCCACGCAGGAACCACGACATAGGATCGAAATGCACCGGGGCACCGGTGATGTAGTGACTACCGACCGGAACCCCCACGGTCGGCGAGGTCGCACCTACACAGAACGGCCACAACCCGGCGACCTGCACGGTGGTCGCCCGCCACTCCGGTGTTCTCGGCACGACCGCTGCCCGGCCGCCGCCGGGGCCCGCGTAGCCGCGGTCGGTGAAGGTCGGCGTAGTCAGGTCGAACCCGTCACCAGCGGTGCCGTCGCGGCGTCGGGTCGCGGTCGCGCGGCGGTGGTCGTCGCTCGAGAGCAGCATCCGCGCCCGCCAGCCCACGATGCCGCCACGGGTGGCCATGGCCTCGACCTGGGCGCGGCGAGTGCTGGTGAGCACGCTGATGCCCTCGACCACTTCGGATTTCGGGTGCCGCGCCCGCCGCGGGTCATTGAACCCGTTCACATCGACACCCGCTTGGAGATCGAAGAATGTTCGGGCAGGATCAGTCCGATACCCAGCGACGCGGCGAATCCGGCGGCTTGGTAGCCGTAGCAGCGGCGCACCGTCAACCGCGATGCCGCCGCCATGCCCTTCACCGACGCCTCGATCCCGGGCAGATCAGCGTCGAGGTGATCGGTCACCGTCACCAACACCCCGAACCGCGTCAACCCGGCGCCACGGGCTTGTTCCTCTCGGGCGGCTTGGGTGTTGCCGACCCGGATCCGCGCGGAGGCCGAGGAGATCCCCCGCTCGGTCTGCTCGGCCGCGACCGCATCCCGGAAGTCGGAATCGACCAAGGAGGTCGCTTCGGCGGCCGAGTGCAGACGGTAGACGATCGCGACCCGCTTGCGCGGCACGTCCGGGCGGGGCCGCAGGAGTTCTTCGAGGACGGATTCCATCACCGCACCGCGCGGTGCGCCGTCCATTTCCCAGGTGATGGAGCGGGCGCCGTCGTGAACGTAGTGATCCCACCGATCCTGATGAGCCAGCGGGCCGACCGAGTCCCAGGACTGAGACTCGGTGATCTGCGCGCCGGCTGCCTCGACATCGCGTTGGGCGGCGAGGTCGTAGCGGCTGCGCACCAAGCCCAGCACTTCCCACGCGTGCACGGGCGTAGCGGGTAGGCCAGCACGGGCGAGCTGAGACAGCACTGATTGCAAGCGCTGCCCGATCTCGCGGGCTTGTTCGGCCTGATCGCGGCGGATGCGGCCCTTGCCGATCGCCCGGTAGGTGATCGCGATGCGGGCTTCGATCCGCACGCCGACTCCGCCGCTGTCTGCGGCGGCTTCCCGCATGACTGCTTTCGCGAAGTCGGGGGCATTCTCGCGGATGAGGCGAGTGACTTCGCGGGTCTGCTTCAGACGGGTTTCGACCGTGTTGTCCAGGACCGCGGTGACTGCGACGACTTCCCCACCGCGGCTTTGGGCAGCCAGAAACTGCCCGAACCCGTCTACCCACGTGTCAATCTGGGGTTGGTCGACGAGCTCTTTGCCGCGTGGGATCACCCGCACGATCACCGTGTAGTGATCGCTGCGCCGGATATGCAGCATCGCGAACCGCTTACCGCCCGGCGTTTCGTATTCGGTCAACCGCGAATCTGCCAGCAGCCCGGGCAGTTTCGCCACTCCGGGGAGTCGGGAGAATCGTCCGGAGCGGTAGGTGAGTTCACCCCGGGAGCGCGAGCGCGCGAATTGGACCCGCAGCAGCAGCAGTTCCCAGCCCGTGCGCCCGTTGCGAGTCACCGCTAGCGGAACGAACACCACCGCGGCGCCGAGCAGGATGGTCCCGGTGATCGCGAGGGATCGGGTGATCATGAACGAGACCATCACCGCGATGATCAACCCGAGTCCGAGCAGCGACACACCCCACGTCAATCCGAAGAATCCAGCCGAGCGGGGTTGTTCCCAACGCCCATACATTCGAGTGGTCATCGCCGGACCTCCCCCGGACCCAGCGCATCCGGGTCGATCTGCGACGAGGACGACTCCGGGACCGCGGTTTGCGCGGCAGAGCCGATGCTCTGCAACGAGCCGACAGTGAGCTGAGCGCCCAACATTGCCGCACCTGCAGGCCCGGCTCCCATCGCCCCGGTTGCCGCCGACCGACCCGACACGCCTGCACCTGCCGCCGAAGCCCCACCTGTTCCCGAACCACCCGCGACAGGACCCGCCACGACCTGCCCACCACTAGCTGCCGTAGGAGTCGCCCCGACAGCTGGTGATCCCGAACTCGCCGTCATCGACCGCGCTCCGCCGACACCACCAGAGCGGGAGGATGAGGAGGCGCCTTGGCTTGCCGGCCCGCTCGCCGGTCCGGTGTTTTCGGACTCGGACATCTTTCTGGCCTGAGGTCGACTTCCCACAGCCGACATCGCGATACCGGCGCCTGCACCGGCCAGGACTGATGCCGCTCCGCCTCCGCCGCCGAGTGTCGCGACTGCGGGTGCGATCAACCGGATCAGCGCGGGCAGCACTACCACGCTCATCACCATCAAGATCACCCCCAGCAGCACCATCGGGGGATCTGTTTGGTCGCTGCCGCCAGTCACGGTGAACGCGATCGCATAGACCAACGCCCCGACCGGCTTCCACAGCACGAATGCCAGCGACCAGGCCACCAGGCGCTTGTAAGCCTGCGAGCCCGGCCCGGTCCCGGAAGCCGCAGCGGCCATGGGAATCACCGCGACCACGACCACGAGCAGGGCTTGCCGGACCACGAGCATGACCATTTGCACGAGCAGGCTGATCACGCCCAGCACGCCGAGGACCAACAGGATTCCCGGACCGAGATTGGCCATGATCTTCGGATCAGCGATGCGGCTGACTGCGGTATCGAGGTCGTTGTTGGTTACGTCGAAGATGACCCAGGACGCGAACTCGTCACCGGCGGTGGTCGCGACGGTGATCAGAGCACCGAAGGTCAGCGCACCGAAGATCGCTCGCGCCAGCATCAAGAAGCTCTCCTGCGCTTCTCCTGCCACTGCACCGCGCTTGGCCAAGGCGAGGCGGGCGGCGGCGAACATGATTCCAGCGGTCAACAACACGACCTGCAGCCCGCTGGTGTACTCGCGGATCTGAGCAAGCACCGGGGCAGGCCGCCCCGAGACAGTCGACAACTCCGGGGACGGAAACGTCGTCCACCACGCCATTACGATCCGAAGCGCGACCACGAGGCTTTCGATGAGATCGGCGGCGAGGCCGTCGATAACCGAGTCACGCACCGCGCCCGCCGCGCCCACAGCCGCGCTCCCGAGTTGGCAGGCCTCCTTGATCCCGGGAACAGCGACGCAGGCTATATCGGGGATTTGGGCGTGAATGCCCCCGCCCGGCGCTACCAGTGCGGCGAGGACGCTGGTCATGACTGTCTCCAGTTGCCGAAGCCGGCTGTTGACGTGGTGGGTGTTGCTGGGCGCCAGAGAGTGTCGATGTCGTCCGGGACGCGGAGGCGCCAGTCGCCCTCGACCCACACCATCGGCCATGTCGCGATCGCGTAGCCGCTCGTCGAGCGGACCGCTAGCTGCACCACGGCCAGGTCGTCGCGGTAGCCAGGCTGGATGCGCACCCCTTCGGGAACGGTGACGTAGCGCGCCATCCCGGGTGCGCTGGTCCGAGATCGAGCGAACCCGTCGATCAGCGCGTCGCCGCCGCCGTAGAAGCGCTCGCGAATCACCTGCTGCCAGAGCGGGTCCGGTGCGGCGTAGGCCCGTCCGATCGCATCCATCGCCGCCAACGCCGCGCCCTGCGGAGTGCGCGCGAACCCTCCCGCTACACCGCCGTCTATCCGGGTCGGGCCATCGCTGCCCGAGACAGGCACGGCCGCCCCACCCCAGATCCGCTGCCACTGCAACCAGGCCGGTGCTGCGGTCAGGTAGTCCGGCCGGGCGGAGTCAATGCGGCCGTCGAGGGTCTGTGGCAGTGTCGAGCCGGCTTCGTCGGCGGGGACTTCGAGGCGGGTGCCGAACATGTCGACCGTCGGCGGCCTGGCTTGAGCCGACGTCGTCGACGGTGCGCTGACCGTGGTCGATTGAGTTTTGACGCGGGGAGGCTGTGGGCCGTCGGGCAGGTGGTCCTCGGCGAAGGTAAACAATAAAAACACCACCACCAACGGGGCGCATATATGTT
>NZ_JBHXMY010000271.1:0-7776 GCF_042720195.1 Nocardia sp. NPDC058497
GACGACTACGGTCTTCGTGGATTCCGGCAGCGGCCAGTTGCCGCTGCCGCCTGAGCTCACCACGTTAGTGCTCGAGTTGGTCGATCTCGTCGGCCGAGGCTGCGCGGTGTCCGTCGGCAGCATCCCCAACGAAGTGACGACGACAGTGGCAGCACGGATGCTGAACATGTCGCGCCCGTCGTTGATGAAACTGGTTCGCGACCAGCAACTTCCGGCACACAAGGTCGGTTCACATACCCGCCTCTTCAGCCGGGATGTGCTGGCGTACCGTCACGCTCGCCTCGACGAGCAGAGTGCGGCATTCGACGAACTGCGAGCCATCGAAGAAGAGTGGAACGTGCGCGACTGATCGGTTGCCACAACTAGGTTCAACCCTCGTGCCCCACCCGCTACCATGTGCCGCATGGCAGGTGGGTGGGCAACGAAAGTCCTTGCAGACGCGAACATTCTGCATTCCCGGACCCTGCGGGACTGGTTGAGCCTGCTGTATTTGCGCGGCGGTAACGGGATGTTCCAGGTCTACTGGACGGAGGACATCATGGCCGAAACTCTCTACAACAGACGCAACCGATGCGCCCATGTTCGCCGAGCGCATCCGGGCGTATCTGCAAGTCACCGATGTCAGCCACCTCGGCGGCAACCTTTCCTGACACCCGTCCCCGGACTGTCAGCACCCGGCGCGGGCGCATGCGGGAAAATGGCTCGGTGACCACCGAGAAACCGCGCCCGGGACCGCCGGCGATGAGCCCGACCATCCTGGTGATCGCGCTGTCGCGGCGGGTCGAGGCGGAGTTGAGTGCGGCGCTGGGGCCGCTGGATCTGACGGTGGCGCGGCTCGGGTTGCTCGGGCATATCAACGGTGTGCCGGGGGCGTCGTTCAGTGAGCTGGCGCGGATGTCGGGGACGAGTGTGCAGAGCGTGCATACGGCCGTGAAGTCTCTTGTCGGGGCGGGGCTTGTGCAGGACCGGACCGCGCGTGCCGGGTCCGCGTCGGCGATCGAGCTCACCGAGGCCGGGGCGCAACTGCTCGGCGAGGCGCGAAAAGTGCTGGCGCAGGTGGATACTCAGCTTTTCGGGCCGGAGGCGGACCCGATTCAGCGGCGGGTCGGCACTGCCATCGTCGCCGCGTTCAACGGCGCGTCGCCGCCCTGACCTGCGCGGGCACCGGACGTGACAAATCCGACCTTCAATGTTGTTGAAACTCGCGCTAAGCTTCAGCCACATTGAAGGTCGGAGGGAGTCGGTAGGTGGAACATCTGTTGCTGTCCGTGCATGTGGTCGCGGGCATCGTCTTCGTCGGGGGTTCGGCGGTCGCGACCAGCCTGTTCCCCCGCTATGCCCCGGTCGCCGCGGGCGGCCCCGACCCCGAGTCGGTGCGCAGCAGGTCCGTGGCCGTCGCCCTGCACCGGATCACCGGCAACTACGCCAAACTCGCGATCATCGTCCCGGTGATCGGCATCGTGCTGGCCACGATCCAGGGCCGGATGAACGAAATCTGGATCACCACCGCCATGGTGACCACCGCGATCGCGGGCGGTCTGCTCGCCGTGCAGATCCACCCGATGCAACGCGAAGCGCTCGACGAACCCGACGGCGGCAAGCGCCTGCGGGTGCTGTCGATGCTGGCAGGCATCTACAACCTGCTCTGGACGGCCGTGGTCGTCCTCATGATCGTCCGTCCCGGATCCGCTAGCTAGGGAGAATCTTTCCGCCTCAGCCTGTCCTCAGGTAACCGTCTTAGCGTGTGCTCCTGTGACTTTCACGCAGGGGAATACAGGGAGTTCACGGCGCAGTCTCAGCGGGTGGGGACGCACTGCGCCGACCGTTGCCGAGGTGCTGCGCACGCCGGATATCGCGGTGATCGCCGAGCGGGTGCGCACCGCGGGACCGCGCGGGGTGATCGCGCGCGGACTCGGGCGCAGCTACGGCGATCCGGCGCAGAACGGCGGCGGGCTGGTCGTCGACATGACCGCGCTCGACCGCATCCACAGCATCGATCCGGACAGCGGAGTCGCCGATGTCGACGCGGGCGTCAGCCTGGACACCCTCATGCGCCGGGCGCTGCCGTACGGGCTGTGGGTTCCGGTGCTGCCTGGTACCAGGCAGGTGACGGTCGGTGGCGCCATCGGCTCCGATATCCATGGCAAGAACCATCATTCGCAGGGCAGCTTCGGCAATCACGTGGTGTCCCTTGACCTGCTCACCGCCGACGGATCGGTGCGCACCCTGACGCCGGAGGGCGCGGAGGCCGAGCTGTTCTGGGCGACGGTCGGCGGCATGGGACTGACCGGCATCGTCACCGGCGCCCGAATCCGGTTGAAGCACACCGAGACCGCGTACTTCATCGTCGACAACGACCGCACCCGCGATCTCGACGAAACGATGGAATTGCTGACCGGCGGGTCCGACGACGGCTACGACTACTCGATGTCGGTGCCGGACACCATTTCCACCGGCGCGAAGCTCGGCCGTGCGGGCTTCAGTCGCGGGTCGCTCGCGACACTGGACCAGCTGCCGACGAAACTCCGCGGCACACCGCTGAATTTCGATGCGCCGCAGCTGTTCACCGTGCCTGACATCTTCCCGAACGGGATGGTCAACGGCGTGACGACCAGGATCGCGGCCGAGGCGGCGTATCGCCTGTTCCCGCGCCGGGCACGCGGGCGCATCCAGAATCTGACGCAGTTCTATCACCCGCTGGATCTGCTCGGGGAATGGAATCGGGCCTACGGTCGGCGCGGGTTTCTGCAGTACCAGTTCTCGATGCCGTTCGGCGCCGAGCAGCAGCTCGCCGACGCGGTGCGGGCCATCGCCGAGTCGGGCCATCACTCGTTCCTCAATGTCTTCAAGCGGATGGGTCCGGGCAACCCGGCGCCGCTGTCGTGGCCGCATCCCGGCTACATGCTGAGCCTGGACTTCCCGCTCACCGCCGGACTCGACCGGTTCTGCACCGAACTCGACGAACGGGTGCTCGCCGCGGGCGGACGGCTGTACTTCGCCAAGGACTCGCGGACCACGCCCGCGATGATCGCGGCGATGTACCCACGGCTCGACGAGTGGCGGCGGGTGCGGGATCGGGTCGATCCCGGCCTGGTCTTCGTGTCGGACCTCGCGCGGCGACTCCGGCTGGTCGGGTCGCCGGCTCTCCCTGCGCCGCGCTGACCACCCGAGCCGCTCAGCCCGTTCGGCTGCCGAGCGAACGTGCGACGAAAGGCCAAGAGGTCTTCAGATCGTCTTCCCAGTAGCCCCACGAATGGGTACCGGCAGCACGCTCGTCCATCGTCACCGGGATATTCAGAGCACGGAGGCGGTTGGCGAGGTTGACCGTGCAGAAGTGCACCGCCGCTTCGATAGGGCCACCGAAAGCGATCTGGATCGGCAGCGGAATCCTGCCGTCCTGGACTCGCGCGTCCGCGGGCGTGTCGTGCGGTGCAGCGGGGAGTCCGGTGCCGGTGCTCAGATAGATATCTGTGCCGCGTAGCCCTTCCGCGTTGACCAGCGGATCGTTTGCCCGCCACAGCGCACTGTCGCGGGGGCCCCACATGTTCTCGATACTCTGTCCTCCGCCCCAGGTCTCGACGGTGATCCGCACGAACTCCTGCCCGATGGGGTCCGAGGTCTGGGCGCAACCGCTGAAGGAGGCCACACTGTTCCAGAAGCCGGGCTTGGCGATCGCCAGATTCAGCACCGAGGTGCCGCTCATCGATACACCGACCAGGGCCCGGTTTCCGTCCGCGCGCAGGTAGTCCTCCACTACCGGTGGCAGCTCCTCGTTGAGAAACGTCTGCCACTTGTTGCGGCCGAGCGCCGGGTCGTCTCGCACCCAATCGGTGTAGTACGAGCTGGCTCCCCCGACCGGAGTGACAACGTTGACATCTTTGGCGCGCAGGAATTCGTGGGCGTCGGTCTGCGCGTCCCACCCGCTCTGGTTCGGGCCGCCTTGCGAACCATTGAGCAGATACATCGTCGGCCGCGGGATTGTCGTGTCCGCGGCCCGGATGACCTGCACAGTGATCGGCTTGTCCATCGCGGCCGAGAAAACGGTGATGTCTTGGCGCCGCTCGTCGACAGCAGCAACCGCGACAATGCGCGCAGGCTCCGGCTCCGCGTTGGCCACCGGTGCCGGGATCACCAGCCCGGCGGTGGTCAGGGCGCCCAGCGCCAGCTGCAACGTTGTCGTGCGACCGGTTGGTCGTTGCTTCTTCACTGTCGGGAACATAATGGGGATTTCGGGCCGCACGTCTTCACGGATTGGTCGATCCGCCGAGTTTCTGATGCGGACTTCCGCTGAAGTCCCCGCTGACGATGGCCTGATGGACTACCTGCTCTGGGTGTTCGGCGTCGGCCAGTCGTGCGGTATTCCCAAGATCGCGCTCACACTGCGGATCGCGGACATCACCGCGTGAATGTCGTCGAATCCTTGCCCGAACGCCTCGGTGCGATCAGCGATACGGAACGGGCACAGATATGTGTGCAGAAGATTCGGATCCAGGCGGGGCCGCCCGATGACGATGACAACCGGACCCGAGGTGGTCTCCACAGCCCGCGCCCCGAGCGGTGGGCCGAAATCACGGGCGGATGCGGCAGGTCCGCCGACACCTGGGCGGGGGACCGTGGGTTTCCTCGAACCTTTTCCGTCGATCGCGCTGCCTGACACACCGAATCGGGCTGCCGCGCTCTGGATGTCGATCAAGGCCGCGTAGACGGCGGACAACCTGTCCGTCCCGCGCACGCTGTGTGTGCTCGTGCCTTCGACTCGATAGATGCAGTGCCAATCCCGTGTGGTGGTGTCATGTCGGGGATCGGCGATTTCTATGTCGACTGTGCGATCACCATCCCTGACGGTAGTCGCTATAACAATTTCACCCAGCTCGGTGTTCACAGATCCTCCCACATGGGTATCCGTGGCGTTCGTCGGTGCGATCAGCAAACGGGCAGGCCTTTCTAGTATTATCTCGGGTACAAATCTCTTCCAAGACGCGGAACAATTGCGGAGAGAGTTCGCTGCAGGCAGCCACATGGGCTGGGTACCGGCACTCGCGATGCGACTACGTCAGCGCACTGTCACCACCCGGGTGTGCCTGCCGGTGGCACCGTCGGGGAATGGCGTGGTGCGGACGTCGGTCTGGACCACACCGGTGACATCGACGGCGCGCACGCGCAGCGTGTGGGTGCCGGGCGAGGCGTCCCACGTCCAGGTCCACTGACGCCAGGTGTCGAGGGAGTAGGCCGCGGCCAGCGTGGCCGGACGCCAACGGCCGTCGTCGACCTGTACTTCGACGGCGGCGATACCACGTCCCTGCGCCCAGGCGACGCCGGCCACAGTGACCGGTCCGGACGGGAGAGTCGCGAAGGCGGCCGGGACGTCGATCCGTGATGCGGTCTTGATGGGTGCCCGCTCCGCCCAGCCACGTTCGGTCCAGTACGCACGGGCCCGGTCGAATCGGGTGAGCTCGAGGTCGACGACCCACTTGGTGGCGGAGACGTAGCCGTAGAGGCCGGGCACGATCATCCGGGCCGGATAGCCGTTGGCGACGGGCAGCGCTTCGCCGTTCATCGCGACGGCCAGCAGTGCGTCCTGGTTGCCGAGGACCGCCGCGAGGGGGGTCCCCGCAGTGAAGCCGTCGACGCTGCGCGACAGGATCATGTCGGCGTCAGGTGCCGGGCCCGCCTCTGCCAGCAGGTCGGCGAGACGATAGCCGGTCCAGGTGGCCGTGCCGGCGAGAGTGCCGCCGACCTCGTTCGACACGCAGGTCAGCGTGATCAGTGATTCGACGGCGTCGCGAGAGCTCAGCGCGTCGAAGTCCAGCACGATCTCCCGCTCCACCATGCCGTGAATGCGCAGGCGCCACTGCGCACGAGTCAGCGACGGAAGCTGCAAGGCCGTGTCGATGCGATAGAACTCCGCGTTCGGGGTGACGAAGCGGGTCAAGCCGGGCACCGGAAGGTCCATCTCGGGCAGCACCGGTGACGCGGGATCGGCGACAGGCGGCAGCACGAAAGCCGAACGGTCGGCCCCGATATCACGCAGACGGCTCCCGACGAATCGTCCTGTCGCCCCCGCGGCTGCCGCACCGGCGGCGACCGCAGCCACGGCGAACAGGAAACCCCGCCGGGTCGGCCCGTCACCGTCACCGCGACCGCGAGCGGCGGGCACGACGAAAAGCAGACAGAGCGCGGCGATTCCGGTCACCGTTCCCACCAGGGCGGGAATCGCGAAAGTCAGTCCCGCGGTCGGCCGCAGCAGCGCGAGGCCGGCCACGGCGGCACCGAGCACGCCAAGGAAACCCGCCCCCAGCGCGGGGCTGCGGCGGGCGACCAGACCGATCAGAACGGCTCCGGCCACCATGACAACGAGCATCGTGATCGCCAGCGCCAGTTTGTCATTGGTGCCGAACCACCGGATAGCGCTGTCTTTCAACCACTTCGGCGTGTGGTCGATGACGGTGGCGCCCAGGACGAAGAACGGGGAAGCGTTCGGATCGATAACCGCCGCGACGAGGTGTCCGACGCCGAGGACGGCCGCGGCGGCGGACGTGGCGGCGAGCGCGGCAGCCGCGGGGCCCAGCGGGCGATAGGTGAATGCGATGCGGCGGACCATGCTGTCACTCCTGAGGTTTCGAGTGCCGGCATGGCCCGCCGCGAGCGGGTCAGCCGACTGTCATGCTGACGATCACCGGTGTGGTCGGGCCGGGCGAACCACCGGCGGGTTCGACTGTCACCGCAAGGGTGTCGGTGGCCTCGACAGCGGTGACCACAGCGGCCGGATCGTCCATGACCGCGACCGAGCGGGGCGAGCCGCCCGCGGGTACGAGCCACAGCTGGTACGTGCGGTCGGCAGGCAGCGCGGGCATGTCGCGGAACGACACCGCCGCGGCACCCAGCGCCGTGGACTCATACACCGTCATCGCGCCGCCACCGGTCACCGCGACCGAGGACTCCCTGCTGTCCGGCTGATCGACCACCTGCTGCGCGGTGATCGCGCCGGTATCGTCGGTCGCCCGGTCGATCACGGCGACCCCGGCCACGACGGCCACGACGGCGGCCGCGGCCGCCATCAACCAGCGCAGATTCCGATGCCTGCCGACCGTGCCCCGGGGGGCTGGCGGACGCACCTGCGGGTCGAGCTGGTCCAGCGCGCGCATCAGCGCGGATTCGAGCCGGGCGGGCGGCGGCACCGAATCGACCACGGTCGCCGCCGCCATCGTCTCCTGGATCCGATGCACGGTGGCGCGGAACTTCGACGCTGTGTCTGGGCCCGCGGCGTCGAGCCAGTCGTCGACAGCGTGCCGTTGCTGGAGTTCCAGCGCGTCCAAGGCGTACGGGTATGCCTGGTCGAGCCACGACTCGGAGATCCACCGATCTGTCTCGCTCATCGGGAACTACCTCCGGTCAAACAGTTTTCCAGTCTTTTCAAGCCGTCCCTGATCCGGCTCTTCACCGTCGGCAACGGCACGTCCAAGGTCTCGGCGACCTCGACGTAGGTGCGCCCGCTGTAGTAGGCCAGCGCCACCGCCTGACGCTGCAGGTCGGTCATCGTCTCGAGGCAGTCCTGTACGGACTGCTCGTCGAGCCGTTGGGTGACCTCCTCGGCCACGATGTCGTGGTCACGGCCGAGGTGGGTGTGCCCGAACACCAGGTCACGGGTGGTGGCCGACTGTTCGGCGCGCACCCGGTCGACCGCGCGGCGGTGGGTCAGCATCATCAGCCAGCCGATCGGGCTGGCCTTGCCTGCGTCGTACTCACCGGCCAGCGACCAGACCTGCAGGAACACCT